>NZ_LWGA01000657.1:0-8492 GCF_001635235.1 Oleiphilus sp. HI0117
GGGTGCCTAACTTTCCGCATCCTGGGCAGCATTTCGGCCAAGGCAATAAGCAAAGCCCAATGCGTATTATGCAATGTGCAAACGAATGTGATGCGTGGAACTATGCCGATGCAAAAATGGATGACCTGGCTGCGTTCTTGATTACTGGCGGCCCGACCTATCTACTAGCATCTCAAGACCTGGATGGCAAAGCAGGTAAGGATTATATCGATTTGGATAAGGTTCCAGAAGGCCGCAAAGTTTTTGCTCGTGAGTGTGCAGGTTGCCACAGCTCGAAAATGGCACCAGAAAACGTACGTGCAGATAAGAATGCTTTGGCCAAGTTCTACGAAGGTCATGTATTTGGTTCGGAAGATTACTGGCAATTAGAGTTCACTGACGCAGAGCGCAATGATCCGGCCTTTATTGCGAAATTTATGCAGAAAGATGAGTCCGGTAAGTTACGTCCTAAGCAGTTCGCCGAGAAAGGTATCTTTGGTCAGGATTGGCTGTCAAACGATGAGTTAGTGCCTTTCGATATCATTGGTACAAACTATTGTCGAGCCATTCATGACAATCATAATGAAGGCCACATCTTTGAAGAGTTCTCATCTGAGACCTACAAGAATAAGCCTTCACCGGGCAGTATTCCTAAGGTGCTTAACCCTGTCGCGCCAATCGTCGGTGGTATGCAGATTGGCGAGAAGAAGATTGAAGGTGGCCCAGGGTACTTGAGAAACTTCTCTCTATTATCGGCTTGGGCAACGGCTCCATTCCTACATAACAATGCGATTGGTGAAGTGACTTTCCTTGAAGACGGTTCACCTGACTACACGGTTAAAGGACGTATCGAACAATTCGAAATGGCCTTCGATGAGTTGATGAAGTCTGACGATCCGCTGGCAGAGAACAGTCGCCCGCAGAAGATCACTAAGTTACAGCATGACCTGAATATTACCTTAAGCGGTCAGCCAGATGGCATTGTCCATTTCCCTAAAGGCACGCCTGCTGCGCATGTACTTTCGTCTAATCCACATGATGCAGTATTCTTGAAGTGCGGTGATTTTGTTGAGAACAAAGGCCACCAGTTTGGTATAGATCTACCTGCAGAAGAAAAACTAGCCCTACGTGAATTCTTGAAACTCATGTAACGTTTGGTACTCATGTTTGTCATGAAAAACGAATGGGGAGGCCTAATTGCTTGAGCTGAGGCAGCTTTGTTATCACAAGGGCTGCTTTAGCTGGGCAATGTTAATAATGAATCTATCTAGAGCAATAAGTGCGTTAGTCCTGTTGTGTATGCTCGCTATTGGCATTACATATTGGTCTATCAATCACGCTGATAATCCGTCTATTTCTGAACTCACTCAATCTCTTGATGGTGTAGAAGAGTCGTCTCTGCATAGTCAGCTGATACCTGATACAGACCTCCCTCCTGAGGGAACCCGTTCTTTGTTCGACCATATAATCGCGCAGAATGATGGCTTGCCTTACCCTTTTACTGAAATGATCAAGCTCTTGCAGAGCCAGCACCCTGAAGGTGAAGCGCCGCTGTCATTGCTGATTCCTGATGGCCGTTCACTGCTAAAAGGCCAAGCTGATCATCATTTACCTCGAATACTGATTGCGCCAGACTTTCAGGAAGAAAACACCCCAGCGGGTTTGGGTATGAATACCCAAGGCCAGCTTTTTGTTGCGCTAGTCGAAGGGGCAAATGAAATAGAGGTGCTTAGCTACAATGAAGGCGCAGGGCGGTTTGAGTTTCAGCTGGTGCAAAATTATTGTGAAGGGTGTGTGCCAAGAATTGTCTATACTCGTCGAGCGATCTGCCTGACCTGCCACCAAGGGGGCGGGCCTATTTTCTCGCAGCGCCCTTGGCAAGAAACCAATGGACAGTTAAGTGTTGCTAAACGTATACAGGCGGCCAGAGGTAACGAGCCTTATTGGGGGGTAGACATTGAACAACCGCTGGCTACGCCTGAGCGTTTTGATGAACTCACTGATGTTGGAAATTTTCATGTAGCTAGCCAGCGCGTATGGCTAGATGCTTGTGGAGTCGAAGGCAATGAGTGTCGACGTGCACTATTGTCACTCGCTCTACGTTACGCAGATCAGCCAGGCTTGTTTGATTCAATGAGTAAAGAGGTGAATACCTTACTCAAGCTCTGGGCGAATACTTATCCCGAGACGGGCATTAAGGTGCCACAATCCGACTTGGCTAATCGAGACCCAAGTGGTGAGTCAAACACCTTTACCGAGTGGCTATACGCAACCCTTACTCCTGATATTAGCTTTGGTGACGGCGCCAAAGACAATGAAGATCTCAATGCGTTTGAAAAGCTACCACCTCTGCCACCAAGGCAGGACCCATTAACGAAGCGGGAGCCAAAACAAACGCTAAGTAAATCGGATATCGATGGTGTCTATGGTATCGCCAGTTTCTTCACTGACTCAGATTTGAAAACACTCAACGCTCACTATAGCTACAAGATAGACGCCATCTTGCAAAGAGTTTCTGACTTACCGGTTGAATTCTTTGAAGCAAAGCCTTTTTCTCGGGTGGCAACTATGAAGGCTTTATTAGCTAAGGATCTTCAGTATTGTTGTTTAGATACATCTGACATGTCTTTGCCACGAGTGAGTAGCGCGCCTAAGTTAGAGATAAACGAATATCAAGAACTTAAGTTGTTTGAGCAGTATTGCTTCACTTGTCATCGAGGTAACCCTGCTAAGCGCCTTGATTTTATGTCAGGTGATAACGAGCAAATTGTGCTTGATAAGATCAAAGATAAAGCAGAAATTCGAGACGTTCTGGACTGGGAGCGTTATCAGAATACTGATAAGGAAAGTACCTTAATGCCGCCAAGAGATTCTGTGCAGTATAAAATGCTTGTCGAGGCTTTGAGTGACGAAGGGAAAGAGGGTGATGAATTACAGCTGATGCGAGACACGGTGCCAAGCTTGTTTAGCTTTTAATCTATACTAATCACTATCGTGGAATAATCGAGAGAATATTATCAATGCACATACTTCAAGTAGCGATGTTGAAAAAGGCCATACAGCTATCGCTCGCCTTGGTTTTGATATTGAATGCCGCAAACATTTACGCGATGCCTGCCTTTGCGCGTCAATACAAGCAGCACTATGGCTATACGCCATCTTGTCACGCTTGCCACAAAGAAGGTGGCGGTACACCTTTAAACTTTTACGGACAGGCCTTTGAAGATCAGGGAAAAAACAAAGCCGCCTTAAGACTGATCGCCGAGCTGGACAGTGATAAAGATGGTATCGCTAACGGTGTTGAAGCGGTCAAAAAATCTAACCCGGGTAATCCGAATTCGCTGCCTTCTAAACCGGGAAATTGGCTTGATTTATCCAGTATTATTCCAAAAGAAGTGCAAACGTTATTTCCTAAGGCTGAAGCTTGGAAACCGCTTGATGCCACCTTAACTGAGAAAGACCTTAAGCGGGCTGAGGCCATGGGTGTAAGGCTTAGCGGTGAAGACGAGAACACGATATACATCCCTGTCGCAAATCGTCGTCCGATAGGGACCAGTCTCATCTTTCCTGTGATATATAAGAATGAAACCTTCTTCTTATTGATGTCGACAGATCGTCACTTGAATATTAGCCAAGTTAAAGCTTTAGAGTCACAGGAACTTCCTTTCGAATTAGGGGCGGAGCTATTTCAAGGTTTTAAGGGCTCAGCACTTCACTCAATACCTAAGCGCGATGGTGATGGGCTGGCGACTGCGATAAACAGTGCAGTTAAACGTGCCGGTGCCTTGGTTTATATTCGCTTGAAGGGGGCTTAAGAATGCAAGGCTTGATAGCTAATAGTTTGTTCAGCATCTTGTTAACCTTAACGGCTTCATTCAGGGCACCCTTCTTAGCACTGTTTACGGTTTGTTTCCTGAGCTTGGGGGCGAGTCCTGCTTTGGCAGAAAATGCAGAATTTGATTTCTTCAGTGATGCGCCTATCGCTGAAGAGGAATTGGTCATTGTGCCACCCGAAAAAACAGCATGGGAAGACATTGGAGCGCCTATCGCGCTTGTGGTCTTTTTCTTCTTTTCTTGCTTCTTAATCAACTGGTTTTTCCCATTCAAGCAAACGGGTATGGAGTTTGATCTTCACAACCTGCCTATCGCGGCGCAGCGGGGTATTGGTGTAGCGGTCATACTTTATGGCATAGCCTTGGTGTTTGGCGCGATGGAGGCGCATTACCAAGTCCACTTGCATGGTGACGCACCCAGCTATTTTCAGCAAATGGGTGAAGGCAAGCTGATTGCTTTCACGCATGCCCACCTATTTGGCTTCACAACCAGCTTCTTTATCATCGGTATACCTTTCTCTATGCACTTCAGTCGCCTTAAGGTCTATCAATGGATATTTCCGGTTGGGTTGATTGCCTCGTTAACAGACATCATCTCCTGGTGGGGAATGAAGTATATCTCCGGTAACTTCGAGTACATTACCTGGGCCTGTGGTCTCATCTTTAGTGTGTGCTTTATGTGGATGCTTATCGGCCTGGTAAGAGTGCTATTCTTCCCGAAAGTAAAATGGTTCCCTGATTTTATCAACGAAGATAATCAGCGCCGTTTTAAGGAAGAGCATCCTCCTGAATAGAATCAATTTGCTCACAAGCTATTATCATTATGCAATGCAGTCGAATAAGGACTTAACGCTATGAACGACTTTTTTGGAAAGCTATTAAACTATGTTTGGATGTTTTGTCTAAAACTCACAGCCAGCCTACCGTTGATTAAAGAACCTAAGTTATTCGAGGGAGAAAACTCTTCACTTGATTTGATCGATTACATGGCGAGCCAGAAGCATAAAAGCGTACTGATTGTAACGGGTGCTGGGCTAATTCGAAGAGGGCAGGTGCAGCCGATTATTGATCGTTTTGCCGAACTTAATATTAGTGTGACTATTTTTGACCGTGTAGAACCCGACCCGACGTTCAGTATCACGAATGAAGCATTGAATCTGCTAAATGAAAACAATTGCCAAAGCGTGCTAGCGATCGGCGGTGGTTCTGCGATGGACCTTGCTAAAGTCATTGCCTTGAGTGCTTCCAATAAGAAAAAACCAGAAAAACTTACCGGTTATTTCAAAGCACTTAAGAAACCTTTGCCGTTTTACGCTATCCCAACAACAGCTGGCACAGGCTCAGAAGTGACGGTTATATCCGTCATATCTGATAATCAGACTAAAAGTAAAAGCTTCGTTATTGACCCTCGTACAGCCAGCTTAGCCACCGCACTTGATCCAGTATTTATGATTACGATACCGCCTGCGTTGACGGCAGCGACAGGAATGGACGCCTTAACCCATGCTATTGAAGCGTATGTCGGAAGAAATGGTAGTGCTTACACAGACGAGCAAGCCCTCGCAGCTATTCGTTTAATATTCAAAAACCTGCCTATTGCTTTTAAGGATGGAAGTAATATTGAGGCACGAAGTGCGCTGGCATTAGCTTCTTACAAAGCAGGACTAGCGTTTACGAAAGCATCACTGGGCTACGTACATGCTATTTCTCATCAATTGGGTGCGAAGTATGGTGTTGCCCACGGCTTGGGTAATGCAATTGTATTACCGCATGTGATTCAATATTCAGCGCCTTCAATTGAAGTCAAGCTGGCAACGATTGCACAAGAAGTTGGCATCGTGCAACAAGGAGACGACACAAAACAATCAGCAAAGAGAGTGGTAGAGTATCTTTTTGCGTTTAATAAAGCGGTCGATATCCCGGAAACGATTGCTGAGCTTCAAGAAGAAGACTTTCCTTCCATCGTTAAAGATGCCATGAGCGAAGCCTATTTCAATTATCCTGTTCCCAAATTTATGCCAGAACAAGATTGCAATACACTCTTACAGCAACTATTACCAAATACTGTAGCTTGAGGGTGAATTTTTTAGTCCACTTAGACTTGATCCTGACGCTTACTGCTTCGGTCTTTGCATTTGTCATTACTGCATAGACTTTCTTTAAGGAGCCGCAATGAAGAGTCAGGATTGGGTGGGGTGCCAATAGCAATACCGACATATGGGGTATAACCTAGTTCTCATAAATCACTAATACCCCCCAAATGGGCGGGTTAATAAAATACATACTCGCCGTATTATTTTTCCTATTCGTTCTATGACTCACAAAGTAATTAAATACTCCAGGCGGATGGATAGTGAAAATAATAAGATCTCGTAATGCTAAGATGATTGCTGGCGTCTCTGTACTCGCTGGAGTTGGCTTTGTCGCTCTTCAAAGTGAACCAGTACAGGAAACGTCAAAGCTTGGCACCCCCAAGAAAATTCAGGAAATAACCATTGGTGTTGAAGCTCAGTCTTTGGCAGAGACTGCGAACATGTCTCCCGATGACGCGCCTTTAGCTATTGAAGACAGGAATGATCCTTTTGAGGGGCGAGAGGTCAAATATCGCTTCCAGCAAATAGCGTCTCATTTTGCTCAGGAGATTAAATACCCTACTTTTTCGCGCCCGATTCATCAGCAACAGGACTTGGTTGAGTATTTACCCAATCGGGCCGTACAGTCTAGTCGACCGATCAATCTTGATGACGTTGATGGAGAGATACAAGAGGTAGGGCCTCGTATTGCTCTCAAGACCTCTAAGTTTAACTATTACCCTGGCGAACCTGTTGTCGCCGTCGCAGATGTGACAGGCATACAAGCTCGTAACTCTGTGCATGTCACGGGGCTAGTTCGAGTTGGTGGACAGATTGTCGCGAAAAACCAAGGTGTTATTCGCTCAGATGACGGTTCTAATCATGCTCACCAGCAATACAGCTTGCATTTTGATGACCTCAGCAATATTCCTGTGAGCGATCAGGGAGACATGGATGTTGTTGCCGAGTTTACGATTGATGGAAATACCTATGCGATTACCTCATTAATAAGGTACCCCAAGACGGTTGCGTCTATAGAGGGGCTTGGTGAGGTCGAGGTTGAAGGAGAATACCTCAAGATTCCAATGCAGGTGACGACCTCTGCTCCCGGCTTGCATGCCATTAAAGCAAATCTTTATGCTGCTGATTTAGGCACACCTCTTGTGCACCTGAATACGGTTGAAGAGCTCAACTCAGAGAGCGGTGTGCTCTTACTGAAAGCACACATCGCAGCACTTAAAAATATGGGCCATGAAGGGCCTTATGAACTCAGGGATCTTTCGTTTACCAGGGGGGCGTCTGCACCAAAATATACCGTGGAGCAAGGGCTGGTCGGCGCGTCTACATATCCTGTTGCCGGTTTCTCTTTTAGCGAATATGACGACGTTCCATACATCGACGAGAGCGCGCAATCACGTTTGGATTTCTTAAATCAACTAGGGAGTACTCACTAAGGCTAGCAACTTTCTGTAGCAGACAAGCTCTTAAATCACTACTCAACACATAATTAAGCTCTTAAAAATAAAGATAAAAGGACAGGAGAATTATCATGAAGATACTCAAGTATATCGTCGCTTTATGCATGGCGGCGTCTAGCCTTTCTAGCTTCGCAGGTCAAATTGCGGGTAAGAATATTTTACTCATCCAAGGGTATTGGCCCACGCATATTGCCGCTGATCCAGGTGACAACGGTAAGGAAGATGGCTATCGATATTGGGGGACGTCTGAACTATACAACGGCGGTAACGGTATTGTTCGGCATGGAGATGGATCGATCAATCAGACGGCAGACCCACATGCTAGAATTCTTTACTATGATTCAGGTAAACACCTAACTGGACCAGGTAATAATGGTGAGCTTGTTGCCAATCAGTTGCAAGAAATCTTCGCAGACACACCTAACTTTTGTGTTGATGGTTGTGTGTTGGTATTGCACTCAACGGGCGATATCGTAATGCGTTATGTTATGGATCCTCAAAATGCTTCACTGTTGGGTGATTATGCCAATAACTTAAACATTGACGCGGTCATCGCCATGGCGGGTGCCGGTGGTGGTACTGACCTGGCGAACATAGGTGTTGACCTGTTTAATGGTATCAACTACGGCTCTACTATTGCTAATGCTATTTCCGATTGGATTGGTGCAGATATTACATTGCCCAGCACGCGAATTGGTATGACGTATGAATTGCAGCCTGAAATTGCTCGAGGCTTAGCCGCGTCTGGTACGTCTAATTCGATCCCTAACTTGCGTATTGCAGGTACGGGTGATGAGCTTTTTGGTCTCGTTACGCACCCGCTGATTACAGGCGGCGATGACAGTGTTGTACCTCTGCATAGTGCATGTGGCTCTAACAGGGAAGAGTCCATTGATTCATGTGTGTCTGATCTAGCTGTAGATGGACGTGTGAAGTATGTCTCGAAGCACCCGTCTGGTTACTACGATTATTACTACCCCATCCCCCTGTGTCAGGATAGTTGTCGCCTCTGTTAATTTTTAATAATTGAATAGGAGGCGGTAAGAGAATATGAGTGAAGCATTATTCAAAAGAGTTTAAAGAAGCCATTGTTAAGAAGTGGCTTGAAAGTGGGTTATCATTAAGAACGT
>NZ_LWGA01000658.1:0-6815 GCF_001635235.1 Oleiphilus sp. HI0117
ACAAACTTGTCAGGATTCCACCAGAATGATGGGCAAGCTGTTGAACAACAAGCACATAAGATACATTCATACAATCCATCCAGCTTTTCACGATCTTGAGGCGTCTGTATACGCTCAATAGCAGGTGCTGGCGTATCATTAATCAAGAATGGCTTAATTTTCTCGTATTGCTTGTAGAACATAGACATATCTACAACCAAGTCACGAATAACCGGCAAGCCCGGCAAAGGACGAATGATTAACTTGTTACCCTTCACAACTTCTGAAAGAGGTGTAATACAAGCCAATCCATTCTTACCATTCATGTTCAAACCATCTGAACCACAAACACCTTCACGACAAGAGCGGCGGTAAGCCAGTGATGGATCTTTTTCCTTAAGCAAGCCCAGGACATCAAGAACCATCAAATCTTTCCCTTCAGGGATCTGTAACTCAACATCCTGCATATAGGGTGCAGTGTCTTGTTCAGGATTATAGCGATATAAACTTACTAACATCTTCCAAATCTCCCCTTAGTAAGAGCGTACTTTTGGTGGGAACGCATCAACGGTCTTAGGCGAGAAATTAACATCACGCTTACCAACGCGCTTCTCTAGAGGGAAGTACATTGAGTGTTTCAACCAGTTTTCATCATCACGCTCAGTAAAATCATTACGAGCATGAGCACCACGACTTTCTTTACGTCCTTCTGCAGCTACAGCTGTTGCGTAAGCAACTTCGAACAAGTTATCCAGCTCAAGCGCTTCGATACGAGCAGTATTGAAAGCAGCGCTCTTATCTTCAAGATGAGTATTCTTAACTCTCTCACCTATTTCGTCGAGCATCTTAAGACCTTTCTGCATGGTCTCACCTTCACGGAAAACGCCAAAGTAAAGCTGCATCGTGCTTTGCAAATCTTCTCGAACCTTAGCAACACTTTCACCGCCAGTCGTATTATCCAAACGATCCAAACGACTTAATGCGGCTTCGATATCAGCCTCTGTTGCATCATCAGTTGCAAAACCTTCGCGCAAAGATTTCTCAATCTGCAAACCGGCAGCACGACCAAATACAACCAAATCAAGTAGCGAGTTACCACCAAGACGATTTGCACCATGAACTGATACACAAGCAGCTTCACCACAAGCATATAGACCTTCGATAACGTGATCGTTACCTTCAGCATCCTGCGTTAGTGCCTGACCACCGATATTAGTCGGAATACCACCCATCATATAGTGACAAGTTGGTACAACCGGAATTGGTACCTTAACCGGATCAACGTGAGCAAATGTACGTGACAATTCAAGAATACCTGGAAGCTTGGCATTCAAGGTTTCTTCACCCAAATGGTCCAACTTCAACATAACGTGATCTTTATTTGGACCACAACCACGGCCTTCTAGTATTTCCATAACCATTGAACGCGCAACAACGTCACGACCAGCAAGATCTTTAGCGTTAGGTGCGTAACGTTCCATGAAACGTTCGCCTTCGCCATTGATCAGGTAACCACCTTCACCACGACAACCTTCTGTTACCAGTGTACCCGCTCCAGCGATACCTGTTGGGTGGAACTGCCACATTTCCATATCCTGCGCTGGGAAGCCAGCGCGAAGCGCCATCCCCATACCGTCACCAGTATTAATCAAAGCGTTAGTAGTCGACTGATAAATACGACCAGCACCACCCGTCGCCATAACAGTTGCCTTAGCCTTAACGTATACACGCTCACCTGTTTCAATACAGATAGCAATGACACCAACCACTGCACCTTTTTGGTTTTTCACCAAATCGACTGCATACCATTCATTAAGAAAGGTAGTGCCGCCCTTCAAGTTGCCCTGGTATAGTGCGTGCAATAGTGCGTGACCTGTACGGTCAGCAGCAGCACAAGTACGTGCAGCCTGAGTCGGATTATCCGGCCCTTTAGACTGGCCACCAAACGGGCGCTGGTAGATACGACCTGCTTCAGTTCGCGAGAAAGGCAAACCCATATGATCCAATTCAAATACAGCCTGAGGGCCAACTGAACACATATATTCAATTGCGTCCTGATCACCGATATAGTCTGACCCTTTAACAGTGTCATACATGTGCCAGCGCCAATCATCATTTGGATCCGCACTTGCGATCGCACAAGTTATACCACCTTGAGCAGAAACCGTGTGAGAACGAGTTGGGAATACTTTAGTAATACAAGCTGTTTTGATGCCGGATTCTGTCAATTGAAGTGCTGCGCGCATACCAGCACCGCCACCACCAATAACTATTGCATCATAATTAAGCGTTCTTAATTTAGACATTTCTTACAGCCCCCAAAGAATCTGAACACCCCAGACCACGTAAACGAACATGACCAGGCCACAACCAGCTTGAAAAATAAACCTGAATACCATTGCTTTTAGATAGTCTGTAGACACCGTCCACAAACCGATCCAAGCGTGAGCACCCAAAGATAACAAAGCAAGTAAAGAAAATACTCTGACACAAGTTTGACTAAACAGCTCACTCCACTGCATGTATGTCAAGTCAGGGTTTAGCACTAGATAACCCAGAATAAATACCGTGTAAGCAGCCAACACAACTGCTGTAACACGCTGAATCATCCAATCATAGAGTCCACTACGACCAAAACTAGTAACACTTGCTACCATAACCAAACTCCTGCCAATAAGATAAGTACAACTGACACTGCTATAACAACTTTGGCACCGAACTGGCCAGCTTCAAGCGTTTCACCAATACCACAGTCCATTAATAAATGTCTAATTCCCGCTACCAAGTGATAAAGAAGCGCAGAAACCAAGCCCCACATAATCAAAGTAACAAAAGCACCGTCCAGACACTCTTTAGCGGCGTTAAAACCGTCTTCGCTCGAGAGCGAAAGTTCAAGGACATACATAAGAATTGCCACACCAACGAACAAGGCCACACCGGTAACACGGTGCACAATTGACGTTAGCGCAGGCAGAGGAAAACTAAATTGAGTTAGATCGAGATTTACAGGTCGTTTATCTTTCACAGCACATATACTCTCTCAAGTTGGCATGAGCTAATTTAAACAAAGGAAGGCATCTCTAAAGATTCGCCAACCCTTGCAACCTTTTTATAATAAGATGTTTCAACGCTATTCAGCCTTGCCGCCCGAAAATCTACAATAAAGATTATCCGAAACAAAACGTGAAATAGGCCACCACCTAATTTTGCTGACGGATTATAGGGATTAAGGCCGCGAAATACAAACCACGAACAAAAATAACGGCATTATTTGGCCATTATAAATTTTCTTGTATTTGACAATAATATTTCAGCAACATAGTAGCCCCGCCTTAGGCAGCTCTGGCACCATATCAAGCTTTTTTTCTTAGTTTTCATACCCACTTTGCACCAAATTAGCTTTTATTAGATATTTCCGCGCCACAGCCGTGCAAATTTCACCCACCCAAAAAGCCGAAACTTTCTTTGATTTTTTTTTCATCTACATTGGCACATTACAGAGACGTGACTATAGTCATTCTATTTGGCATAATGCGCAAACTTTTAAGTCGCCAACTGGCCGCAAGCTTTTTACCTATTAAGCAGCAGCTACGCTTGGCTTACTCTATCTCAGCAACAGGAGAGCACCATGACTGATAAAAAAGCTCAGTTATCGGTTGATGGGAAAACCATCGATTTACCAATTTATTCTGGCTCTGTCGGCCCAGATGTAATAGATGTACGAGGCCTAGTATCAGAAGGTGTCTTTACTTATGACCCTGGATTCGTGTCCACTGCGGCATGCGAATCTAAAATCACCTACATTGATGGCGGCAAAGGTGTACTTCTTCACAGAGGCTACCCAATAGAACAGCTAGCTGAAAATTCAGACTACCTTGAACTATGCCACCTACTTTTGCACGGAGAACTTCCGACAGCAGAAGAAAACGAACATTTCAGAAAAACTGTTCGCAACCACACAATGGTTCACGATCAAGTTAACCAATTCTTTAAGGGCTTCCGAAGAGACGCTCACCCGATGGCGATCATGTGCGGCGTCGTTGGTGCTCTTTCAGCGTTCTACCACGATACGATGGACATCTCTGACGAAGAACACCGTGAAATAGCAGGCTTCCGCCTTGTAGCTAAAATGCCGACCATTGCAGCGATGTGCTACAAGTACTCAATCGGCCAGCCTTTCATGTATCCAAACAATGACTTGGATTATGCAGAAAACTTCCTGCACATGATGTTCAGCACGCCAGCTGGCGATGTTAAGTTTGACCCAGCCATCTCAAAGGCAATGGACAAGATCTTCATGCTTCATGCTGACCATGAGCAGAATGCATCAACATCAACTGTCCGCCTAGCCGGCTCAACTGGCGCCAACCCATTTGCCTGTATCGCTTCTGGCATCGCTGCACTTTGGGGCCCTGCTCACGGCGGCGCAAACGAAGCTGTACTAACAATGCTTAACGAAATCGGTGACGTATCTCGCATCGATGAATACGTTGCCAAAGCGAAAGACAAGAACGACCCATTCCGTCTGATGGGCTTCGGTCACCGCGTATACAAAAACTTCGACCCTCGCGCCAAAGTTATGCGCGAAACATGCGAAGAAGTTCTTGGTGCACTAGGCCTTGAGAATGATCCTCTATTGAAGATCGCGCGTCGCCTTGAGCAGATAGCACTAGAAGATGAGTACTTTGTTGCAAGAAAGCTATATCCAAACGTAGACTTCTACTCAGGCATCATTTTGAAAGCTATCGGTATTCCTGAGTCAATGTTTACCGTTATCTTCGCAATGTCTCGTACTATTGGCTGGTTCTCACACTGGAACGAAATGGTTAGTGAAAACTACCGCATTGGTCGTCCACGCCAGCTTTATACTGGTCACGACAAGCGCGACTACCCTGCCTAAGCGCAAAGCTAAGGTATAAAAAAACCCGCTCTTGCGGGTTTTTTTATACCTAAATCAGTTTTAATTCTGCACCAATCATTTCCCGCGTACGCCTCGCCAAGCCCTTACGACACAAGGATGCTGAGTCCATAGGTTCCAGATAACGGACATGAGCATACACCTTTTCAACCCTTAGAATACGCTCAAGCGTATCAATAAACGAGTCATCATCTATAAACGCTGGCTCAGGCAAGAGCCGACCAAACTCATCCGTATACTTTAGTGCAACTGGCTGAACAGGCACACCCACTCTAACTGCTGCCTCATAAAACATCGGGAAAAACGGCAACACCTCTGCACCTACCGAGGTCGTTGATTCAGGAAACAGGTGCACTGAACCACCTTGCCTTAAACGCTCTTCAAGGTAAGGAATTGAGCGATACGCTTCAAATTTATTGGTTCTATTAATATAAATAGACCCCATTCTTTTGGTAAAGGTCCCCAGCAAGGGCCACTCTTCCAAATCATGCCGCGCAATAAAACCTACAGGCCTGAGATGATTAAAAACAATCGTATCGAGCCATGAAATATGATTTGATACAAACAAACCGCTTGCTTCCATGGGGGAGCCTTCGACAACGACCTCCGTATTCATTGAACGAACCAGATCCTCAACCCACAAGGTAAACAGAGCGTAATCATTAAGCTCGTTTTGGTCAATTTTAGACACTTGCGGGAATTGATAACAAGCACCAATAAAAGCACTACCCGAGAGTAAATTTGCAAGCAGACGAGAGAAGCGCAACCCTTGGCGCGCCCTATTCTTCACAACACTAAACACAACCTTACTTCTGCGCCTCCGCTACACTCTCACTTCTAGTAAAGACCCAATCAGTGCCACTGGACTCACTCTCTGAGTATTGATAACCCGCGTAGTCAAAACCCTTTAGATCTTCAACGCTTTGAATATTATTATCAGCAGCATACCTGACCATTAAGCCTCGTGCTTTTTTGGCATAAAAACTAATGATCTTGTATGTGCCTTTCTTCTCATCCTTGAATATAGGGGTAATCACCTTTGCCTTAAGCGACTTAGGCTTGATTGATTTAAAATACTCGCTGGATGCTAGGTTAACGAGAACCTCGTCACTCCCCTCTAACTCCCGGTTAAGTGATTCGGTCAGCATCTCTCCCCAAAACTCGTAAAGATTCTTTCCGCGTGTATTTTCAAGCCTGGTTCCCATTTCCAAACGATATGGCTGCATCAAATCCAAGGGGCGCAAAATACCATACAAACCCGAGAGTATTCTTAACTTTCCCTGAAGATATTCGACACTAGCACTATCCATCGACTCGACTGCTAACCCCGTATATACATCCCCCTTAAAGGCATAGACAGCTTGCTTTGCATTCTGGGCCGTGAACGGAACAGTCCAATCTTTCATTCGCTGCACATTTAAATCTGCAATCTTTTCACTGACACTCATTAGCTTCATTAGCGCAGCGGAATCTACTTTTTTTAAAGCGTCAACCAGATGCTTTGATTCATCTAGAAAATCGGGCACAGAAAACTCATCACTAAAACTCGCTGACTCGAAATCCAGCGTTTTTGCAGGAGACACAACAATAATCATACTAATTCACATCTAATTCATTAAATTGACTAAACCGAAACCCTATTTAAGGCAGCGGCACATAAACTCATAAAGTGATTGAACATCAAAAGGCCATTCAAGCTCCAGGGATTTATCATGGGATAGCAAAACAGGTATCCTGGCGCCATAGCGATCAATTAAGGCATCATCGTCTGCAATATCGACCAACTCAAGTTTAAAAAAAAGCGGCTTTCCTTCCGAATCAAAGGACGATGCTGCAAAGTTTTCAGCCATTTGCACATGCAAGGTCTGAGCTACCGCAAGCGCCTCATCACACAAGTGACAACCAAGTGTCGAATACA
>NZ_LWGA01000659.1:0-10874 GCF_001635235.1 Oleiphilus sp. HI0117
CTAGCTTCAGCGTAACAGAAAAATAATACTCAATGAACTGCGACTGACCATTAAATATGCCCTATTCTTTTCAGCCTAAGTTTTTCCTCTCTTTGTTTTGCACCCTAATGATGCTTGTTTTTTGTGCTTTGGGCCTTTGGCAATTGCAACGAGCTGATGAGAAACAGCAAACCCAATCCGAGCTTGAAGAATTGAGCATGCTGCCTCCCAGAAACTTAAACCTACAAAGCAACCATCTTAAATCGGCCTCCAAAGCCCTTGCGACGGGCCACTACCTAGTTAATGAGCAATTCTTATTAGACAATATTGTTCACAAGGGCAAACCAGGCTACTACCTAATGAGCCCTTTTTTACTAAGCAATCGAGATGAAGTTATTTTGGTGAACCGCGGATGGCTGGCCAAACAGCAAAACGGACTGCCTGAGTTCAAGACGCCAACTGAGCAATTAAGTTTACGCGGCATCCTCGCTCTACCACGCTCTAAGCCAGTCATCCTTGGGAGTATCGATCACCCTATTTCTGCTACGCCACCGCTGTGGTATTACATGGATATGGAAGTTTTTCAGCAGCAAAGCAGCTATAAAGCTCTTCCTTTAATTTTGCGACTTGCGCCCGAACCCGATTCAGATTTCGTGAGAGACTGGCCTAAATTCCAAGCAAAGTCCGGGATGCACATTGGCTATGCAATTCAGTGGTTTGTTTTCGCATTCTTTGTTTTAATAGCCCTTCTTGGTATTAATTTTAAAAGCAAAGCCAAACCTAATAAAAATAATAGTAACAACTAATGGTGATTAAATGAGCAACCCTTCGGTGCCAGTAAATAAGCCTTCTTTTGATAAGCCACAAAACCCCACCCTTTTTAAGCGCCTGGTTAATCCTCTAGTTATTATGCTGGTGCTGTTTGGCTTCCCTTATATCGCATCCTGGTATTTTATGAATAGCGAAGGTAGCTTTTCTGTGGGTGACTTAGGAAATCATGGACAATTAGTCTCCCCCGTTTTACCAATTGGCGAGTACTCACTCAAGACAAGCGCTGGCGAAATACTTTCGGATAAAAGTTTAGCCGGAAGCTGGCGTCTATTTACGGTGAGTTCATCCTGTGAACAATCTTGTCAGGATACGCTTTTAGTCATTCGACAAGCCAGGAAATCAACAGGAATAAACCGCAAGGTCGTCAAACCCATTCTATTACTAAAAACTCCCGAAGCATTAGCACCCTTTAAAGTAGACCTTACACAAGCCTTTCCTCAGTTAGCAACAGTGAGCTCGGACAGCCTTGATGCCAAAGTGCTGATCAACACATTTTCTCAAACACATGCTCAGGTCGAAAATAGTATTTTCATGGTCGACCCCTATAACAATCTAATGATGTATTACCCTGAGGGCGTGGAGCCAAAGCATTTAATGGAAGACTTAGAAAGGCTTTTAAAGGTTAATAAACCCAAGCTGTAATAAAAACATCTTTATTCATGATCAATACCCCTCAATAAAAATAATAGAGACGACATGAACAAACTCTTTTTCAGAATCAGCCTGGCCGCCTGTGCGCTGGCTTTATTTGTGATAGTGCTGGGCGCATACGTTCGTCTGTCTGATGCCGGATTGGGCTGTCCAGACTGGCCGGGATGTTATGGCACGCTCATTGCCCCAAGTGATAGCAATGACATTCAAGCTGCCAACGAAGCCTACCCGGAACGCCCATTTGAAGCCGACAAAGCCTGGAAGGAAATGATTCATCGTTACTTTGCCAGCACTTTGGGCTTATTAATCCTGGCAATGGCAGCTATTGCGATTAAGCGCAGAAAAGAACAAGGTCAGCAACTCACGCTTCCCCTAATTCTACTCGTAGTCGTCTGCTTTCAAGGCGCACTAGGGATGTGGACCGTCACCATGCTACTAAAACCCGCAATTGTTACGCTTCACTTGCTTGGGGGAATGTTAACTTTAGCCCTGCTTTGCTGGGCGATGCTAAGTGATCGACAACAAAAACCTGCTATCGTTTCCCGAGGCCTTAAGAACTGGGCCATATTGGCACTCGTCGTAGTCTATTGTCAGATAGCACTCGGGGGCTGGACCAGCACTAACTATGTCGCGCTTCATTGCTGGGATTTACCAACCTGCCAAGGTAAATGGTGGCCAAATACCGATTTCTCTGAAGGCTTTACAATTTGGCGAGAACTCGGTGTTGATTACGAAGGTGGTACGCTTTCGCTTGAAGCGGGTACGGCGGTTCATCTGACACACCGAATAGGAGCAGTAGTGACACTCCTAGTTGTCGGCACTTTTGCCCTTTTCCTGTTACGATTTTCAAAAGGCCCAGGCCAGCAAGGCACAAGAAACTTAGCCATTTTACTGTTAGTTCTCTTGTGCGCACAGATAAGCTTGGGCATATTGAATATCATACTGGTTCTTCCAACTGCGATAGCTGTCGCACATAATGGCGGTGCTGCATTATTATTGTTGACTATCGTCGCAATTAATCGGAAGCTAAGCACTGATAAACAAAAAAATACCTAGCATCTACGCTCAGTTTTCTTAAACAACGGTTCATAAAAGCTCAGGCAATGCTAGAAGAAAAACAACAAGGCATGTTTTATACGGCCGTTGTCTTGTGTGAAGAATATAAAAACAACAAAGAGAGTTCACAATGGCAAACACTACCGCACTTGCACCCGCAAGCGCCATATCATGGCGCCAGTACCTCGAGCTTTGTAAACCCAATGTGGTTTTACTTATTGTTTTTACCGCCATCGTTGGGATGCTTTTATCCTCCCCTGGCATGGTGCCCCTCGACACCTTATTCTTTGCCTCGCTCGGCATAGGTATGGCTGCAGCTTCTGGCGCTGCAATCAATCACTGGGTGGATCAAAAAATTGATGCCACGATGGAGCGAACCAAGGGACGCCCCATTCCGACTGGAGGCCTGTCATCCAAGGCAGCTCTGAGTTTTGCGCTAAGTTTGTGCGTACTCTCTATGGCGATTTTACTTGCGACAACGAACCAGCTTACCGCGCTACTAACCTTCATCTGCGTTATTGGCTATGCGGTCATCTATACTATGTTTCTTAAACGCTCTACCCCGCACAATATCGTTTGGGGTGGTGCTGCCGGTGCTGCACCGCCGATTCTTGGCTGGGTCGCGATGACAGGTGAAGTTAACACCGAGGCCTTGTTATTATTTCTCATTATCTTTATTTGGACGCCACCACATTTCTGGGCACTGGCCATTCGCCGTCGCGATGATTATGCAAAAGTTGATGTCCCTATGCTTCCGGTGACTCATGGCATTCCTTTCACCAAGGTACAGGTATTACTTTATACTTGTATGCTTCTTGCCGTTACGCTGATACCCTTTGCCATACAAATGACCGGCTTAATCTATCTAGCCGGGGCGGTAGCCTTAGGGTTGGGCTTTATTTATCACGCTTATAAGCTATATCGCTGCAGTGCTGACCAACACGCAATGAAAACCTTTGCTTACTCAATATTCTACCTAACGGCCTTATTTGCATTTCTGCTCGTCGATCATTACATACGACTGGTAATACGCGGATAGAAACTGATTAGATTTCGCAAAGCAGCCAGTTCAACGTATAATACCTGCCCTTTTTCATTTCGCCCTATTTACGCATAGGGCTGTTCGGAACACTGGCAGGTATTACGCTCCATGCAAGACTTTCAAATCGACCAATACGACTCCCTGTTGGACAACAAAGCCGCTCAAGTACGTGAGCAGTTCCTGCGTTTCTCTGCACCAGAATTGGAAGTCTTTGCCAGTGAAGTTGAAAATTTCCGCTTAAGGGCCGAATTCAAGATTTGGCACGAAGGCGAACGATGCTTCCATGCCATGTTTGAAAAAGGGACCAAGAACGCGCCAATTGAAATAACTCACTTCCCCATTGCTAGCAAAGCTATCACTGAGCTAATGCCTGTCATGATGGAAGAGATCAACCAGTCACCTCAACTCAAGCATCGCCTGTTTCAGCTTGAATACTTGAGTACACTTTCAGGTGAAATGCTGGTCACTCTGATTTATCACAAACAGTTAGATGAAATCTGGATAAAAGAAGCCAAGCGTTTGAAAGAAAAGCTTGGTATTCACATCATCGGCAGAGCCAGAAAGCTCAAACTACTACTCGATCAAGACTATGTTATTGAAACACTAAACGTCGACGGAAAAGCACTTCGCTATAAACAAATTGAAGGTGGTTTTACTCAACCAAACGGCAAGATGAACGAAAAGATGCTCAGCTGGGCCCGAAGCTGTGTCGACGGCAATAAGGGAGATTTACTTGAACTCTATTGCGGCAACGGGAATTTCTCTATTGCTATGGCCGATAAATTCCGTCGTGTATTTGCCACAGAGATTAGCAAAACCTCTGTCAAAGCAGCCAATGACAATAAAGAAATGAACAAAATCGATAACGTTGATTTTGCACGCGTCAGTGCCGAAGAGTTTACCGGACACATGAATGGCACCCAAAAACGCCGTCGTTTGAAAGACCTCAACCTAGAAGAAACTGACTTTCAAACAGTACTCGTTGACCCCCCTCGCTCCGGCTTGGATGACGAGAGCTGCGAAATGATCAGCCATTATCCAAATATCGTCTACATTTCCTGTAACCCAGATACCTTGGAACAAAACCTGGAGCAGTTGAGCAAAACGCATGAGATCAAGCGTTTGGCCATGTTTGACCAGTTCCCCTATACCCAGCACATTGAGTGCGGCGTTTACTTATCAAAAAAGTAGCCCTATAACATAATGAGCCTACCTAAAGCTGATGAGTTTTAAGAGAGGCCCGAAACTTGCATCATACCTTTGTGATAAGTTATTAGTGCTAATAATGTACACAAGTTTGCCGATAATAGTCTGACCTTAGTTAAACCACGACAAAATAAGCTATCATCGATAAACATACTTGCATAAACATAGCGCTATAAGGTCAATATTCGACAAGCACTAAACTAGAGCCTTGCTGTCATCTATTGATAAAATATACAAAAAGTAAATATATACGGCCCTATGCAAATATCCGCTACTAACAAGAACCTTACCTGCTTGTACTGCCTTCTTGCTTTGTGTTTAGCAATGTTGTCGCCGTCTCTAAGCGCTGGTGACACCTACTACACAGATACAGACAACGAAGATAACGCAAGATCAGGAAGCTCTGATGATGACATAGGTCGTATTCTTTCTGACACGTCGTTGAACTACCCGATAGAGTTCAACATAAACCTGACAGGCAGTCTTCCGAGCACCTCTGCTCAGCTTCTTATTAACGCTCACGACATCGATGAAGAATTAGGCCAAGAGGTGTCGATTTCTATAAACGGCAACGACCTAGGGGACCTGTCCGGCGTCGCAGATGAGGACAGCACCAATATTTTTAACGTGCCAATCGGGCAAATAGTTTCCGGGAACAATATCGTCGAAGTCACCATAGCAAACCCTTGGGCCACTCGAGTCAATTGGGGACAATTACTTATCGATGAAGGGGATGATGATAGCTCTGAATTCATCAATATTAGCCTGTCCTCTATTGATATAGATAGTGGCACCGTCACGCTAAACCTAGATACCGAAGTACTGACAACCAGAGAGGGTGCCTACGGGCTAGAAGTAAACCTTGTCGACCAGAACGGTACCATGCACAGCCAAGCCACTGAAGACTTTCCAGGGCTTGTAGGGCAAACTCAGACTAGAACAAATAGTGTTTCATATCAGTTAGATGAACCGAGTGGCAACTTTCTAATTGAAGCTCACCTGTTTTTCCAGGAAAGCGGCTTTGACCTTCAGCAAGATTATGCCTCCACAACGTATTCACACATACAAGACTCCGGGCCTGATCAACTTCCTGCCAACGCAAATTTTTCACTTATCTCTGCAAATAATGCAAGCATCGTCGCCAATGGTAGTGCCACCACTACAATCACTCTGGATGGCTACGACCTAAGCAACAGACCAACGGCAGTAAGCGGCCAAACAGTGTTATTTTTCACGACAGCGGGGTCCATAAGCACAAGCACCGACAATGGAGATGGTAGCTACAGCGCAACGCTTACCGCACCTATTAGTATTGGCACAGCAACTATCAGCGCAACACTTGATGGTGCAACCGTTAGCGATACAGCGGCTGTCTCCTTGATTGCAGATACGCCTTCCATAGCGACCTCTCGCATCAATGCCGATACTGCTAGCCTGCCAGCAAGTGGCCTGGACACGAGCGTCATTACCGTTCAGCTTTCAGATATAAACAATAATGATTTGGCACGCGGTGGAAACAGTGTCGACATTACAGCCGATATTGGCAGCGTCGGGCCGGTCACCGATCTTGGCAATGGAAGCTACACTGCAGTTTTAACGAGCAGTACGACTGTCGGGACAGCCACCATCAGTGCAAGTCTTGAGGGAAGTACAATTGTGGATACAACCAGTGTTGAGTTCACCCCACTACCCGCCTCCATGAGCGATACTTTAATCACCGCTACGCCAAACACGCTAACGGCTGATGGAAGCACTACTTCAACTATTTTGCTCCAGGCTATTAACGTGCTTGGTAACGGATTAAACTCAGGCGGCAGTACCGTTAGTTTCGCGGCCAGTATGGGCAGTATCGGTGATGTCACCGACTTGAATGACGGTTTTTATAGCGCAACCTACACCTCCCCCACCAATACCGGTGTCGCGATCATTAGCGCCACCTTTGATGGTGAAGATGTTATTGACACTGAAATGATCAACCTTCAGGCAGGAGCGCTACTCGCCTCTAGCGGCGTTATTACCAGTCTCGATGCTGCCGTCATCGCTAATGGCTCCAATACTACAACTATCACAGTTCAAGGAAGCGACGTCTTTGGCAATAGTGTCGAAGTGGGTGGCGCCACGGTTACTTTAAATACCAATTTTGGTAGTTTAGGCGCGGTAAGCGATATGGGAGATGGCCGCTATAACGCGACTCTACTGGCTCCAGCCACAACAGGCACGGCAGTGATTACTGGGACTATGAATGGCCAAAGCCTTGTCGATACCGCAACCGTTCAATTTGTACCGGGCCCGGCAAGCTACCTGAACAGCACACTAAACTCATCATCACCTGTTCTGACGGCTAACGGCAGCGACACCGCCACCCTCACACTTCAAGCCATTGACCTGACTGGGAACTATCTTACTTCCGGTGGTGACACCGTCATTATTAACTCAACTGCCGGCAGCCATAGCTCCGTGAACGATTTAGGTGACGGCACTTATCAAGTCATCTTTACCGCAGATGAAACAAGGGGCGTCGCAGTAATCACAGCAGAGTTAAACGGTGTACAGCTCTCCGATACCGCAAGCATATCTATGATTCCCGGTAATGCCGACTACTCTAACAGTCAAGTTAACAGCAGTCTGAGCCAAATTGTTGCAGACGGCCAAACCCTTAGCCAAATCACTGTCGAAGCAATTGATGAGCATGGCAATGCTCTAACAAACGGAGGAGATATTGTCACCATTTCCAGTACCTTAGGCAGTGTTGGTGATGTGACAGATTTAGGCGATGGTCGATATCAAGCCTCGCTACAAAGTGACACCACGGTCGGTACCGCGACAGTATCCGCGACGATCAACTTCTCGGAAATTGCTGATGTTGCCTTAGTATCGTTCATGTCGCCCCCCACTATCGATGATCTGGCAAGCCCGTCGCCTTTACCTACTTTAACGGGAACATTTCCTCAGATGACCGGAGCAAGCTTTTCAGTCGGCGTCAATCATATCAACTACACACTCGGCGATGGCAACCTAAGCTCAGACGGTTCAAATTGGAGTATTACTATTCCAACCGGAAATGAGCTAGCCGATGGGACTTATGATGTCACAGCGCAAATCACCGATATCGCCTCACAGATAAGCTCTGATACCTCGATTAGCGAACTTCTTATTGATACTGTAGTACCCACAATTTCATTAAATATTTTGCGCTCAGCTGATAGCAGCAATATCCTAACGTTTCCGGTCTCAGGTCGCTGCACAGAAACAATCGACACTATTACTATCACCGTTACTGATGGACGTTCAAACTCTGTCAGCGAAAGCGATATGAGCTGCTCTCCCGCTACCTCAAACGAAGGTAGCTTCAGCACTGAAATTAACCTAAGCAGCCTTCAAGACGGCGACATCACTATTAATGCAAGTATCGCTGATCGAGCTGGAAACCAGGCAACTGACCAAGATAGTGTTAGTAAAACCGCTTGTGCCCCAGATAATACTGTTGAAATTTGTGATAACGATAGCGATGGTATTTCAAACGGTGACGAGATAAGCCTGGGTCTCGACCCTGATTACTACGATAGTGATGGTGACGGCATTAGTGATCTTGAAGAGCTAGGGGCCGATCTCAGTTCACCATTTGACTCGGATGGAGATGGCATTCTCGATGCCTTGGATACTGACTCGGATAATGATGGCATTAACGATGCTGGAGAGCTGGGAAGCGACCCAAACCTTCCTCAAGATAGTGACAACGACGGCACACCTGACTATCGAGATCGAGACTCAGACAATGACCATATTCCTGATTATCTCGAACATAAGTTTGTAGCTGAAGATTTTGATAATGACTCTATCCTCAACCACCTTGATTTGGACAGTGATGGAGATGGCCTCCCCGATGCCATTGAAAATGGCGTCGCATTGCACCTCGACTCGGATGACGATGGTATCGATAACGGCTTTGACGTCGACCTGACTGGAGGAGAAGACCTCAACCTGGATGGTATTGATGACGCGATAAGTCTTTTGGATAGCGATGGCGATAATAGCTACAACATCTTTGACCTGGACAGTGACAACGATGGTATGAATGATGAACTTGAAGCTGAGTTAACTGCCAGCTTAGACAGTGATGGTGACGGTATCAATGACGCCTACGATGTTGACAGCACCGGGGGCATCGATACCAACCTGGATGGTATCGACGATATCATTAACCCACCAGACACTGACGATGACGGCTTTCCGGATTATATCGATCTCGATAGTGACAATGACGGTTTTACAGACGTGGTGGAATCAGGTGGTACCGATAACAGCCCTATTGACGGTATTCATGACACTCCCGATTCGCAAACAAGCTCACCTACCGATACTGATGGCGACGGTTTGCCCAACCACCTTGAGCTTGAAAGTGGTGATAGCACAAATGATGGTAATGGGCCTTTCGACATTGATAACCTGATCGTGCCAATCCTCGATGCCGACCAGGATGGGCAAATCGACCCAATGAGCGATACCGATGGCGATGGCATTCTCGACAGTGTCGATGAAGACCCGACCAACTTTGGCTCATCCATAGACATTGATGGTGACAGTATCACTAACTCTGACGATCTAGACGATGATAATGATGGTATTCCTGACATTATTGAAGGGGACTTCACTGTCGATACCGATGCTGACGGACAACCTGATAAAATTGATTTGGATAGTGACAATGATGGTTTAACTGATATAAGAGAGTCGAATTCAGGACTAATTGATCTGGACAGCAACGGTGTAATCGATACAGTCGTTGATGCAAATGCAGATGGCCTAGACGATGCGATCACGTCAGCTTTTGCCGTGTCAGACACTGACAACGATGGTGTACCCGATTTTCAGGACCTTGACTCGGACAATGATGAAGTAACGGACCTTCAAGAAGCGAATCTTCCGGGTACGGACCTTAGTGAGATTGACAGCGACAATGACGGTATGGTTGACCTGCTATCATCATCGTCAGGCTTAAGCAGTCATGTTTTCTCTACGCTTATCGATAGCGATGAAGATGGAACTGAAAACTACCGGGACCGCGATAGCGACAATGACGGCTACCCTGACGGCCTGGAAAACGGTGACTTTGATAACAACGGGATTATCGACCTTGCCGAAGATGACGACACTGGTATTAGCACAGCCAAAAGTGGAACAGGTGGCACCATTAATCCCCATCTAGCATGGTTGCTGCTTTTACTTCCCTGGCTTTATAAGAGCTACAGAGCAATACAACACAAGCATGCTTTCTGGATGGCGATAGTTTTTTTACCTCTGCTTATGCATGTAAATGATGCCTCGGCTGACAACAATAATCAGTGTGCTCAGGAGCTAAAATTTGACGATTTATCAGAACTCTTATTTCAACCCTGTTGGTATGTATCCGCCGGGCTAGGTTATAGCTACTTGGCCCCCTCTGGAGAAAGTAACGGCTGGTCAAGTAATGACAAAAGTAGTATTGGCTTTAGTTTCTTGGCTGGTCGCCATCTCAGTGAAAAATGGGCACTGGAGTTAGACTATTCTTTCCTGGGGGAAGCGGGCTTAAAAAATAGTAACCCCACCCTAAATGCAAGTCTAGATGCGGCGATTAGATACCGAGCCCCAAGTCTAATGATTGCATATCGATTCTTACCCCAATATAAGCCTTTCAATGCCCACTTCAAACTTGGGGGAACCTGGCTCAATACAGAAGCAACAGACTCGCGTATTGGCTATGAAGAAGAGTCAACTGTACAAGTTACCTGGGGAATCGGTGCTTACTACAGATTCACCGATAGTCCCTGGTTCATCAGCTTTGACTATACCAATCATGCCAAAGATGCTCGCTTCAGCGGCTTTCATATAGGCCGTTATTTTGGCTTCAAAAAACACATTCCTAAAGTGGAAAAAATCGTAAGAACCCCATTTGAGAATCTACAGCTCCAACTCGATTCAGACCAGGATGGCGTGATAGACAAACTCGATGAATGTCCGCTATCGGATCGTGGAGTCGAAGTTGATAAAACAGGGTGCTGTACTGAAAAAGCAGGCTGTATCAGGATTCAGTAGTAATCAATAACGATTATTAGTTCTGTTTCTCATGAGA
>NZ_LWGA01000660.1:0-5057 GCF_001635235.1 Oleiphilus sp. HI0117
TTGAACCTCATTGTCTTCAGCAACCAGGGGAGCAAGCTCTAAACGAATTAAATCACCATACCTTAGCTTTTCACCAGGGTAGGTAAAATCTTTAACTAAACGATCCAGCTCACCATTTATATACCAACGAGCTTCAAGCGTTTCCAACGCAACAGCGCTGAACTTGGACAAATCTAGACTCACTGATTCGCCCTCCTCAACAACGACGGGAGTAATGGAAAACTCAGTTAGCTCAGAGTCTGTTTCGATAGTGGGGAGCCTAAGTGTTTCAGTACGACCGTACTCCTGCCCTATGCTGTACGAATATTCTACAGATATTACGTCGCCAAACCTGATGTTTGTCTCTGGGTTTGTCGGAAACTCAAAAGAGCTTTCTCCTGGAACCTCAACATCATTAATAAACCAAACTGGTGTGAAATTTGCTGCCGCGTAGAAGTCATCGTTCTCTGTACTACTGATCAATCGTGCTTTAACGCTTGCATCTACCGGATGAAGATTTTCATCCCAGTATTCAGTATCTAAAACAGGAATATAATTACCAAGATCACCTACAAAGACTCCTTCAAGCGTGGCAAGACGAATGTCTTGCTGACTGGAAAAATCTGCTGAGCGTTTAAGGTAAATAGTCGCTTCAATGACATCTCCGTATTCAAGCTTACTGGCTTCGTACAGATACGGATATCGTTTATCAGTAAAACTATATACTAGTGAATCTGTAGATATATCGTTTACAGCCCATTCGACATACAAATGATCTGCTATGTGCGCGCCTGACAAATCAAGCTGACCAGCACTTAAAAGGGGCGGATTTTCATCGTCTGAATAATCAGAGTTTAGGACAAAACCATTAGTCCCAATTAAATGCGTGGAATAACTATATTCTATCAACTGTTCATCTAGCGCTTTGACACTAAGATAGATTGTTAGCGTGTCACCAAATTCACCTTGCCCAGAGTCTAATGACACAGTATCGGTAGAATTCAAGCCTTCGAGTGATTGAACACTGCCGTCCCTATAGCGCTCAATTTCGTAACGTACGGCTATATCATTGGCAAATCGAGTTAAACTAAGGTTTCCTAAGTGAGGGGTAAGTAATCTACCCGGCTCTGGAAACGTCAAACCAAAATTAATACTTACCACATCGCCGTTTGAGTCGAATATTGCCGAGTTAGACGTCTCAGGCTGTATCAATAAGTTCGAACCTAAAAGAACAAAGTTCGAAGTGTCTTCTTCGACACTAGGTATATAAAAAGATGAAACAGATTGTGTAGTTAAGGAGTAATAGCTAATCGCACCTCCGCTAAATGCCAGATACATCCGTCTTAATTCAGAGTCGAACAAAAGCTTCTGTACTTTTTGATAATTACTGTACTTGTCTTTAGGCAGCTGTACGTGACCTAAGAACCTATCCCTATTGCCGCTTTCTCTAATGATAAAATGCCAACTGTCGTCAAAATACCAGTACTCATCTAGGTCTGAGTTGTAAACTTCGGCTTTGCTATCTGTTGCTGCTAAGATGTCAGCAAAACAAGGAAGATTGTCATTAGCGTCTATAACGCCATCTCCGTTCACATCATCAATTCCAGACAACGGTTCAGGGCATTTTTCTCGAAAATCTACAGCATCGACATCAACGACCGAAGCATTTATATCCCCCAAATATATGGACGATTGTTTGTCGCTATAGGTAAGCGTCGCATTTATGGCTTGGCCTGCCTGAAGGTTTGAAATAACTGACAAGTCGCCGGTAAGGCCCTCAGAAGCTGCTAGCTGGAAGGGGCTGGCTTCCTCTTCATCATTGATTTGATATTGGACAGAAAAAGATTCACCAATCAAGTCAAGATCGAGAAACTCTCCGACGTTTTCATTATTGTCACCGCAAACAGGATATAGCTCGCATATTTGATCAGTTGCTTTAAATTGAAGGACGATCTTAGAGCCTGCGTTAACGAACTCGGAGCCTGTCACAGGATCTTGATTTTCGCTTACAACCCTAAATTCAAGTGTTGAGAAATCAAAGATTGTGAAAGGTAGTTCAAATCCGAATTGCTGTTCATCGACCTCTACTGCTTTTGTCTCAGGGTTAACCTGAGCTTCTGTTGTGAGCTGTACATATGCAGAATACGAACCCGCTTTTGATCCATCGATTTTTAGTTCTAAGAAACGCGCACTTCCACTATCGAACAGACGAGAGGAAATAGTCGCATTATGCGTATCAGGTGCTACGTTGATGCTGGAAGCGACGTCTATTTCAACCGACATATCCCCAACCAATATACATTGGGAGTCATGAGGCGCACAGCTTAGCTTTTCATCATCACCTGTCTGAACTTCCTCTATTGGGATTGTCAGAACTAGACTTTGATCTATAGGCATTAGTAAAGCGTCTTCGAATTGCACAGAAACCGAACGCAATCCATCATAACCATTATCGACAATCTCATTGGGAGTTGATGGGTCAGGGTCATCATTATCGAGCATTCCGTCACCGTCAGAATCTACACCACCAGCCGCTCCAACCAACGCTAAATTTTGCAAATAAGAATTGTATTCACCGAAATCAGAGTCTTCGCCAACAAGCAGTTCAAACTCTTGCTCTAACAGTTGGCCCAATTCACTAACGTTCACCGTGGTATCTGGGATAAATGCGGAAGACGGCTCTCTCGTTGCAAAATACGTAAGACTATTTATCGAAGACAAGGATTCAATAAATTCAGAATTCTGCTTGCCATCAATTTGTCCGTCATACAGATCCTTGGCAATCTCGTTTTGAACTACTTCGTAATCTAAATTACTTGCTACCTTAAGAGACTGGAGCATCGCGCCGTAATATTCGATATTAAAGCGATAACGATAGGATGCCTCAAGCTCATCTTGAAAGTACTTCATGTGAGGAAGAGTGACCGGACTGATAGCGAAAATATTCTTCAGCTCATCCCCCTCTGTAATATTAAAAGACCTGGACACAATGCTTTGCGACTCTTCAAGAAGTTCGCTTAAAGCCTGTTCACCAAGATCAAAATAGACATTTTTCTCATTGGCGGCGGAACCCTGATAGCCATTACCATCGTTCAAGCGTTCAACAAGAGGCTGGAGGTTAATGACTTTTTGCTGAGCAATTTCTACCGCAAGAGAAGTAAGCGGGGTTGTATATCGAGAGGGTTGCACCGTAAACAACTCGTCAGATGCCCCTGACTCAAAATCTGCCAAAGATGTAATTAATTCGCCTTCTGCGTTGCGCTGGACAATACCATTCTTAACATAATAACGAGTCTCATCTAATGCTTCATTATCGCCGTATCCGAGAATGTCATCGGTATGGATGATTGATACCATTTTACTCAATATAGGAGCTTTACCACTATTTAGGTCAACGGATGAAGGAACCATGTTTGCTTCTATATATATAAATCCTCGATACTGGCCGACAAACAGCCCTTCCAGTTTCGCGGCACCGTTTGAAGAACCGTAAGATAGCCTATTGGCAGAAACCCCGTTTTCTACATCGGTACTAAGTAAAATACTATCGAATGCTAATTGAGCCTCCTGCTGCATCAGACTCATTAGCTCACTATGCATAGCTTGTATATCTTCAGCGGCGTCAACACCTTCACGCACGCCTAAAAAACTGTAGACAGCTCGATGATTTTGAACGATAGATATAAGGTCTTGACAGGTAATAATGGAGTGAAAGAATGAATTCAAACCTGCTTTGACTGATGGGTTTCCCTCTTTCCGATAGGCTAAATAAACAAGCTCCTTTAGATCAATTACAGGTAAAGATTGAGCTAGGGAATCACGAAGTTCTTTCAAGTTACTAATTGCAACTTGGTCGTTTGTCTCAAGCGCTATTTCAACAAGCGTTTTCTCGTCGTTAGATTCATCAAACGCGACAACATCATAGCGCTCAGCAATTTCTTTACTTGTCATTGCTAATGATTGCAGTTCGCTAAAAGAGTCCTTAAGTGCTGACCAGTGTTCTGCTTTCGTCGGGTCTGACTCTTTAGTTGAGTATTTGGCTACTACCGAATTAACACCTGAAAATGAGCTAACTTCGAGAAGCTCTTCATAAAAGCCATCAACATCGTTCAATTTCCGCTTAAAATCATTTAGATCAGAGTAAGCGGAAAGGGCTTCCGAAACTCTGTCTTTAACAATTGAATTTGTCTCTTCCTTAAGCAAGTCAAATGTGGAATCCTCGTCTTTAACTGGCTTTGTTAGCCCTAGATAGACATCCAAATAGCTTTTAGCTTTTGCAATAGTTCCTGCGTTTTCAACTTTTACTTTGAAATAGTCGAGTTCAGAAACATAGGAGCCTGTTTCAACCAGAGCCTCGAAATCATTCAGCACCTGAGCAGAACTCCGACCTTCAGGTAGAACCAAGGAATCACCATCAATAGATATACCCAGGTCAGCGTATGCCTTAAAAACACCGTTAGCAACAGATTTAAAGTTTGCATATCGCTCTGACTCTAAATCGACGCTATAGATCGAGATATCGGAGAAAGCGACTGGGCCTTTAACTGCACCACTATTTAGAAAAATGTCTAAGGATTCGTTTCCTTCCGTGTCTTCTGGTAAAGGAACATATTTACTGTCACCCTCGCCACAACCGGAAAGAATTAAAAGGAGTGTAAACAGGGAGCTCCAAGAAAACAGTCTAAACCTTTGAGTTATCATATAAGCGGCACTTTTCCATGTCTGGCTACGTAGTTTAGTCAGTTGTAGCGATAGTCGGCTTTATTACAAAATATCCCTAATGCTACAAAATCAGAAAAAGTCTTACAAATGAAGGAATTCCGAAGCGTGAACTGAGACAACAAAAAGAAAAAGAGCGTTCAAAAAACGCTCTCAAATCGAAGAAAAATGACGAAAAGTTTAAAATCAGAATATGCGATTAAGACCATTTAGTGCCGCAACACGATATGCTTCTGCCATAGTTGGGTAGTTAAATGTGGTATTAATGAAGTAATCTAGGGTATTTGCATCACCTTCCTGATTCATAATCGCCTGACCGATGTGTACGATTTCGGCCGCCTGATCTCCAAAGCAATGGA
>NZ_LWGA01000661.1:0-2718 GCF_001635235.1 Oleiphilus sp. HI0117
TGGTCAAGCACTGATGGCGGCTTATCAAACAGTCGATCAACTCAGCGCTCACTCAATGCATGGCTACTTTTTACGCCCAGGGGATCATTCTCTACCAATTCAGTACGAAGTGCAGATTATTCGAGACGGTAGTTCTTTCGCAACACGGCGAGTCATTGCCCGGCAAGACGACAAAGAGATTTTTACCCTCAACGCTTCGTTTCAAAAAGATGAAGCGGGTTCAGAACACCAGTTTGATATGCCCGAAAGCAAGTCGCCAGAAGAACTGGCTTCCGAGCTGGAAATACGTCGTCGCTTTAAGCACCTGATACCTGAAAAACTTAGGGAGCAGTTCACCCGCGATAAACCAATCGAAATCAGACCAGTTAAGCCAATTGACTATACCAACCCGGATATTCGTCCACCCTATAAGCAAAATTGGTTTAGAGCGGTGGCATCAGTCCCCAATGATCTATCATTACACCATTGCCTTCTGGCCTATGCCTCGGACTTCGGCCTGCTTGGTACTAGTATGCTGCCGCACGGTTTGAGTTTTATGCAAAAAGGCATGCAAGTTGCGAGTCTTGATCATTCGATATGGTTCCATCGCCCTTTCAAGGTTGATGAATGGTTACTTTACGATATGGATAGCCCTAGTGCGTCAGGCGGAAGAGGCTTTAATCGAGGGAATATTTTTAACCAACAAGGTGAGTTAGTTGCTTCAGTATGCCAGGAAGCATTGATTAGAAAACGTAGTTAAAACTGCAAATGCGTGACGCCTTGCTAGGATACGTCACGCGTATCGCTTTCAGACTTATCAAGCCACTGAAGTAGCCTCTCCATCGGCAAAGGTGGGGTTAGTAAATAACCTTGAACAGAATCGCACTTTAGCTCTCTTAAGCGCTCCATCGTCTCTTCATTTTCGACACCTTCTGCCACCACCTGATAACCCAGTTTTTGGCACATGTTAATGGTTGCTTCAGCAATGAGCTCATTGCCCTCATCCCCACATATTCCCGATATCAAGGATTTATCGATTTTAATCTCTGTCGCCGGTAATGACTTTAAATACGCCAAAGAGGAGTAGCCAGCGCCAAAGTCATCAACCGATAAACGTAAGCGTAAAGCACACACTTTATTTAAGACCTCAATCGCATCCAAAGGATTCGCCATCATCGAGGTCTCAGTTAACTCAAAATAAATGCGCTGAGGATCGCTGTTGTTATCAGCCATTTGAGCGCTCAGAAAATCAATCAAATCTCCCTCTCGCAGGTTCAACACCGATAGATTGATTGACATATTCAAGTCCCAACCAAGCTCTTTGAGACTATTCTGGGCTTTAAGTGCATTGCTCACCACCCAGCGTGTTAATGCTTTAATAATGCCTGTTTGTTCGGCAATCTCAATAAACTCATCAGGCCTAACCAAGCCATAACGCTCATGGTTCCACCTTACCAAGGCCTCCATACCTACAACTCGATTCTCTTTAAGAGAGTATTTAGGCTGAAAGTACAAAGCCAGATGATCATTCTTGATCGCTTCCTTCAATTCAGAAACCATCATCAAGCGGCGCGCATTGTATTGATCATATTCAGGGCGATAGTAAGAAAGGTGTCGCTCAAGTGCTTCCGATGAGTCTGCAGCTACTTGGGCATGGCGCAATAAAGTTTCGGTGTTCAAACCGTGCTCAGGACAAACAGCCACACCAATTACCGGACGCAGTTCCAGACGCATCTCCTTAAACTCAATTGGTTGCATTGCCTGCTTTAGAATTTCATTTACCTGCTCTGTGTGGCTTTCCGCAAGCTCTGCCTCAACGAGCATCACAAATGAGCCTGGCTCCAAAGAACAAATTAATGCTTCCTCGGAAGGCCCCTGAAGTTTGACGATACCTGGCATATTAACCGACAATGCAGCGAAATTCTGAGCCACCTCGACCTGCATTAAATCAGTATTATGGTGACCCAAGGTACGACTGATCTCCATATAACGAAGGATTTCGATCACACAAATAGCGATCCGTTTATTCCCACGAGACTCAATAACCAAATTAGCCTGCTGCTCAAAGCAGGAGCGGTTTGGCAAGTGGGTCGTGGGATCAGATAAAGACTTGTTTAATAGCTTCTGTTCGGTTTCTCTGCGCTCAAGTTGCTCCAGTAATCGTGCTTCTTGCGCAGCTATTCGCTGCCTATGCTCTTGATAGAAACGTGAGGCTAAGGCTGCGTTTAGTATAAATAGCTCTAGTGCTGAACCGATCTGCATACCGTACTCGGTAACGAAGCTCACCGGCATCAGGCCCTGTTTACTGAGCGCAGATATCGTCACACCAAACATGAAAGTACTCCATGCTGTGGCATAGATCCACGCCATCCTATTCCCCATAAAGCCCAATATTGGCCCCATTATGAGTAAAACAAAGCTGCCAGGAATGGCCCCCATCACCGACAATTGCAAGGAGGTCTGCGCATCAAATACCAAGATGCCAGCAAGGCCAATCAAGGCAATACCAATGATCGCATTGATTAAATACCCCAAAGTCTTACTGTATTGCTCAGGCTTGAGAAATTCTCGTGAGAATAGCGCTGAAAAAAGTAAACAGCTGGACGGCAATAACAATAAAAGCGTGTGATGAAACTCGGGGTTATCTGAATAAATAAAGGGGAAAAGCTTCGCTCTCATAATACCAAAGAACAGCATGTACAAGAATGCTGCGACTGAATAGTATAAATACTATTCAGT
>NZ_LWGA01000662.1:0-5361 GCF_001635235.1 Oleiphilus sp. HI0117
ATCGTCACCTCACCCTCTCTACGCATTCTTTTGAGGCGCTTCGGATAAAATTTCTGTGCCTCAATAAGCTTAAACAGCTCCTGTTTATAGGCAAGTATCGATTCACCTTCTAAACCCAGGCTTTGCGCTTGCAAAACGGTTTCAGATGGACAGCTAAAGTGTTCATTCTCTGATCGATTTTCTGGCTTTGGCTCTGGCTCTGGCTCTGGCTTTGGCTTTGGCTTTAGCTTTGCAGCAACATGGTGATGACTAATCACAAGCGCTGGACGCAGCAATGGCTTATCCACATTAACAGTATCTAGGCTAACACCACCAGACACGGTAAGAAAAACGGCCAACATCATTCCGCAATGAACAAGCACTGACACGATAACGGTAATACGTATAGGCTTGGAAGTTGTCATGGTGAATCGGTACTTTCCGGTGCAGAGTTCGCATGAATTAAAGCCAACCACTGTTCCAACATTGCTTTTGTCAACATGCCGCTATGTGCAACCCGCTGCCCGCGAGCGGAGTAAATATAGGCTCTGGGCAATTCACCATACCAGCCTGGATCGATGTTATAGCGAAGACGTTCAGGTAAATCGCCATTGAAAAGCCAATGCTCATACTCAAGAAGCGCTTCGTTTGCTATTAAAGCTTCAATATCTGTCTGGTATTCCATATCGTCCGTTGAAACTAGCAACAAGTGCTTATTCAGGCCTTGCCCTGTTAATTCCTTTAGAAGTTTTAATTCTTTTAGACAAGGAGGACACTCGATTGACCATAGCAGTAATATAAATGCCTCTCCCTTACGAGATTCTTCAATGGCAATCAGACTATCCGCTGAAAAGGGCTTTATATTCGCATTTGCCTGAAGCGAAGCGCTCCACCCTATAACTATTAAACCCCATATAAACACAGCTAGTTTTTTCACGCTTATCATTACTCTACCCTAATCCAGCGTAAGCCTTCAGCCTGTGTATGCCACATAGCATGAATTCGGCCCTTCACTTCAATCAGGTCAGGGTGATCTGAGTCATGAGTGGTACTTGCGATTACCTTTTCTTTTAGCCAGTCTTTTCCTAAGTTCACGGACTGACGTAAGATCAAATCGAGACCTTGTCCGTTGTAGCGTTTCCATAGTAGGAACACATTCGAATCCTGCACTATGACCTGTGGACGACTCGCACCTGGGAGTGAATCAATCGAAATTGTGTCTAAGGCCCTTCCTTCAGAAAAGTTATAGCGACCGTACACCAAACCTTTATGTTTATCCCCTTGTGTAAACCAGACAATATGTGCGCGGTCATCACGATCAAAAGACATATCAGGACCATGGTGAGGACAGCCTTCAATCACCCAGTTATCTATAGCCGCTTTAGCTGGATGAGCGTTCTGCATAGACTTCCAGTCTTTGACATAGGCAATAGCATGGTCTCGAATGCTGCCTGGGAATACATGCCGCCATAAGATCGCTACATCTTGGTTCGAATCATTTGCTAGGGCCAAACGACAACATTCACAACTATGATCAACCCACTTTTTATCGGGCTGAAAGCTAGCGCCTACATCGTCAGAGTAGGTGAAATATATCGATCCCCCTAAGTAGTCTTGATTCCTGTCACGAGCGGCTTTTTTATCTCGTTTATCAATCCAGAATAAATATAAACGCCCTGTACCATCCATCAGCATCGCATCAAAACGATGACCGATTAGTGCTTTGTCATTGTTGATCGTAATCGGTTCAGAAAAATTTTGACCGCCATCGAGTGAACGAGCAAAACGCACATCCCCCGAATAGCGCCCAGGCGTCTTATGCGTCCATGAGATAAAGATCTCTTGTTGTTTTCCCAACAGGATCTTTGGCCTATTCTCGCCATCATCATAAATAGCTTCAGGTCGCCGATTAACAGCAATAGGAGGCGTATAGCTGCGCCCTTCATCTGATGATGAAGATAAGTAGATATGGCCATTCTGAGAGAAGACCACATACACTTTATCCTTACCCTCGGCATACGATGGAGCGCGTCCACAATGCACAGATGGAAGTGCCATACCTTGACACTCAGGCAGCAAACTGTTTTTCATTGCTCCATGCTTTTTTGCTGCCTCTGCATCTTGGTTGCAGGTCAATAAGAGTGCAAGCAAAAGGCACAGTATGAAAAAAATACCTGAGCGTTCTTTAGTCATCATGTCTTAAAACCGATACTCAATACCTGCGAATAACTGACGCGGAGCCCCTGGTGTATACTTCTCTTTGCCGTAACTGAAGCTGGCATTTTCCGCATACACTTTATTCGACAGGTTATTAATCTTAGCGCTCAATTTGAGCTGTTCAGAAATTTTATATAGTGCTTTTAAGTGTGTAACCGTATAGCCGCCATATTTTTTAGTGTTATTGTCATCCATCCAATACTCACCAATATGCTCAAGCTCCAATGAAGTCGTCAAACCCTGCACCTTTTGAGGAGAATAGTTCAAACGTAAGTTAGCCAAACTGTTAGGCGCCTCAGCTTGCTCGTTATCGCCATAATCTTCATCGTTCACATACTCGTGCTCCGAGTAGCTATAAGCCAATCGTGCGGATAATTCCTCTGTTAAGGTCTGTAGTATTGATAACTCTGCCCCCTGATGCGTGGTCTCGCCACCATTTTCGTAGTAACGATCTCCATCAATGTTTTCTCGTCGAACAATTGAGTCATCAATCGTCATGTAATACAACGATAAATCGAGACGCTGATTTGTGGTTGCCAGCTTATAACCCAGTTCATAGGTATCACTGACTTCCGGGTCTAAATCAAAATCAATATTGTCAGTTGTAAGCGCATACAAGCGAGAAGCTTGCGGTATTCGGAAACCGTTTGCATAGCGAACATAGATATTCTGACTATCATCAAGACGGAAACTAAAACTCAGTTTAGGACTTAAGTGATTGAATGAAGGGTCATTATCGCTCGATGCCCGCGCATAACTCGACGATGCATATTGCCCGTCAGATAGATTATTCGTGTAATCAAAACGGCTGGAGTCGTAGCGAAGGCCGGCTTCTACTGTTAAGTGATCAGTAACACTAAATGCAGCACTGGTATAGGGTGACACGGCGAAGTAATTCACGTCGTAGTCATAAATAGAGCCCTCAGCGACACTACTTCCCCAGCCACTGGGCACATAGTCAAAGGTTTGCTCATAGCTTCGACTAGACTTGGTATATTCAAGGTCGGCTCCAAAAGTCCAGCGGAGGCTATCTAGGCTATAGTCGGCTTTGAACATGAGGCCAAGCGTTTTTTGCTGGCTATCATTCTCAGGAAGGTTTCCCTGCCAAGTTGCTACATACTGGTTCCGGTTTGTTCTCAAGTACGCAATGGTACTCAGTTCAATCTCGTCATTAAGTAAGTGCGTCCATTCTGTACTCAAACGGGCAAAATCAAATTTTCGCTGAATATCCATCCCGGTAGCTAGTGCAGCTTCTATATCACCCACCGATTCTGTATCGTTTTTCAGCGCATCCAAACCAATTAAACTACCGGCCTGATCAGCCTCAGTAGTGTTTATTGCAAAGACTGTTTTCAGGCTATTGTTGTCATTCAAGGAAACAAAATGCGTAATATTCGCTTCACTTCGTTTTGAGCGAGTATGGTCTCGCCAGCCATCGTTTTCGCTATGCGATATATCAATGCCGACTGAAGAGTCATCACTCAAGCTTGCGCTTCCTGCTAGGCCTAAACGATAAAAGCCATGCGCACCAGCTTCAGTTTTGACGGTATAACCTTCTCTTAAGCTTGGGTCTTGGGAAATCACATTGATAGTACCTGCAACTGAATCGGAGCCGTACAATGCAGTCCCTGCCCCCTTCAAAACTTCTGCAGACCCTGCCGTACTAAAGTTGGTGTATGCCAAACCGTTATGGTTAAAGAAGCCAGAGGATTGTACCGGTATGCCATCCTGTAAAAACAAGTAATAAGGCCCTGTATTGGAAGGCATACGTATACTGGTTTTATGCCCCAAGGTTGAACCGGTCTGTATAATACGAACGCCTGCAATGCTATTAAACAAGTCTTTTTGGTAGTTAGCCTGGTCAAGATCAACAGAGCCTCTATCCTTAACGGCGATACTGGCGGGCACATCCAAGGTCAACTCTTCGTTTCTATTTGCTGTCACACTAATCGTATCTAGCTGCTCAACCGCTGGCTTTGCTTCCATGTCTGCAACAGCGGGAAGTGCATACAAAAGGCTAGCGCCCAAGAGACTACTACCAATACAAGTTTTCCCTGATAGCGAAATATTTCGAAAAGTTTGATTTACTCTCACACTAACACCCTCATTCAACCTCATCTATGATTAGATTGGAGGTGAGTATATCGATGAGGTTTTATGGAGGAAGTGACATTTTGTCGCACCTATTCGCCTTCTTTATCCAAGATTGATTCAGATCAATCTCGCAAGATAAGCAAAGTTAAGCAAGCAGGTGCGTTTGTCTTTATTTTTTTTCTATATAGGAGGCTAATAAATCGAAAAAAGATGCGTAGTCATTACACACAAAGCCCGCCCTTTCAGCATAATCAGGTAAGTGATCTTGAGCATATAAACAGGAATGCATGTTAGCATGTTCTGCTGCTAATAGGTCGTACAGATAATCACCCACATACACCGCCTCAGAAGGTTTGAGTTGCCACTCACGACATAGTTGCTGCAAGGCTCCTGGGTGAGGCTTTGCAGGGGCACACTCTCTGGTTAATATCGTGTCAACTTGTAGTCCCACTTGCTCTAACTTACGACGAGTTGCTTCTCTTGAATTTCGAGTCACTATCGCAGTTTTTAATGCTCCTATAGAAAGCTGTTCAAACAAACTTTCTACTCCAGGAAGCAGTTCAACTGATCGCGCATCGGCCATTTCGTGTTGATAAACAATGGCATTTGCCGCTTCTTTATCTTTGCCTTGCAGGGCATCGATGTAGGCCAAAATATCTTCGTCAGGCGGGCAACCCACATCTTTTCGCATTCGGTCAAAGTTGAGACTCGAGCTGACCAGCGTTCCATCAAGGTCAAAAATGATGGCTCTAATCTGTTCCGACACACACCGTGGAATTCTCCTCAAGCAACTCACTGACTCGCTCCATTTTGAAATCAAAGACTAAGAGCTAAGAGTGTACTGAAGATATATTCATAAGACCAAAGAAAACAAAAAGCGTGGCTCTCGCCACGCAAAAAACATCCTTGTCTAGCTTCACAACCAACAACTAGCATCCGATAAATCTGATGTCCTCAATTAATCGTCATCCTCACAGCGCTCTTCCATTCGCTTTAGCTTCTTCGATACCATCGCTTTAAGCTCGGCTTTCTGCTCCTCATTTAACACCGCGTGTACTTGCTGGCGAACAC
>NZ_LWGA01000663.1:0-16178 GCF_001635235.1 Oleiphilus sp. HI0117
AAGGTACACGCCAACTAGTCGCCCACCCTAGAGAAGAACAGGTCTGCCCACATCATCTCGAAGAAGCCTGCACCTTAATCATCGGCCCCGAAGGTGGCTTTACTGAGTATGAAGTAAACAAGCTCAAAGAAGCCGGTTTTGAAGGAGTTCATTTAGGCGAAAGAATTCTACGCGTAGAGACTGCCGTACCCGTATTGATCTCGCGTCTATTTGGGTCAACATTCTAGGGTAATTTTGTCCGCTAGTCGGACGTTCAAGTAGACTTAATTGATAAGGATGAAACAGCCAGATTGATTATCGAGTGAATGATTGAAAGTGAGCATTAGCGTTCTTTATCGGGAGCCAAGTAAACCGCTAACTTTGAGTTAAAAGCGAGCATTATTGAACTGTAGACATAACCCATCAAAAGAGCAGGAAGCGCTCACTTTTGAAAGCCCTAAGATCACTCACTACTGTTCAAAAATGTACTTTTCTTTTAATTGTTTTTAGTCATTCTACGGTCATAATTTTAGTAACACTTCAAATACATGTAATTATGTATTTGAAGTGTTTGTCTACAATGACGTCTTGGTAAATTAACTTAAAAGCGTAATCCAGCATCAAGAAATATACTATTATTACTATCAATAGTTAAGTATTTGGCGTTAATGGAGAGTTCGTTGGTTAGGAAGATTCTGCTCTGTATACCATAACCAGTTTCACCAGCCTTAATAATGTTTGCCCCAATGCTAAACTTTTTATTTAGGTAATAATCAGCAGAAAGGTCATAAGTATTATCATCGTCACCTTTTTCAAATGAAGCCTCAATGTTAACTGCAGTATCATCAGTTAACTTATTAACATACTTTGCATCTAAGTTAAGGTCATAGCCAGGCTCATGCAAATATGAAGTTGTTAGCAACAAATTTTCAATCGGAGAGAAACCCGCTGTAAGCCCCCAGTCTGTATCCGTTATTTTAGTTGAACCAAGCTCAGCTGAAGATCGAAGAATCACTGCACCAACGAAAAACTGAGTATCAGGAATATAATAATCAACTACTAAAGACGTAACGTTTGCATCAATTGGTCCCAGCTCCCCTATTCCATGAACTAACTGAACATTGCTTGCCTCTTCTAAGAAAGCGGATTCTGCTAATGGGTGGTTCTCCGTATTTACAGAGTCAAAATATAAGGTACCCATCATAGCTTTAAGGCTTGAGTCATTGTCTAAATCAGCATAACCAATACCAACTTCTGCTTTAAATGACTCTGAAAATGCTACTGTTGAAGCAAGAGAGAGGGCGATGGCTGAACTGATAAGTTTGATATTCATTTATTATATCCATATTGATTAATTCCATTCATCATCTGATGAAAATGCAGATTACTATTGTATCTAATTTTAATATTTAGTGCAAAAAATGGTACGCTTTTACTAACGAACTCTCGGCTTTCTGTGGCCTGAAGAATGCCCGCTTTAGCTCTCAACCTAAAGCAAACGTTTAAACCCGAAGCCTTAGTTCCACCAGTAAGCAAAAACCTGATAATTTGGCCATTTTAGCAATGGCCTCTAATGGCAAGTTTTGGCACTTCTAAGACCCCTGCGTAGCCATCAACGGCTTACTTAGGCGTACTAAGCTAAGCGATGGACAAGCCCATCGCATGCTTAACCAACTGTTTCTTGATAAAGCCCTGCTTATTTACAAAGTCCAGCCCTGTATTACGCACCCACCGAAGAAGTGGATCGGGTTGAGCAAATAAACGCTTAAAACCTTCCATCGCGCCCATCATCAATAGGTTATCTGCCTGCCGCTGTCGTTGATAACGTTTGAGCAAGGTGAGATTTCCCGGGTCCAGCTCTTGTTGGTCAGCCAGTATCAGCACCTGACTCAATGCAAAAACATCTTTAAAGCCCAAGTTCACACCCTGACCAGCCAAAGGGTGGATGGTATGCGCTGCGTCACCGATCAAAGCAAGCCCCTCAGCGACATACTCTTTTGCATGTCGTTGGCGCAGAGGAATACTATAACGCTCTGACACATCTTCAATAGCACCAAGCATTGATTCACTGGCTTTTGCTAAAGCCTGGCAAAACGCTTCCTTATCCAAAGCCATTAAAGACTTTGCTTGCTCAGGTGTTTGCGACCAAACAATGGAGCAATAGGCGTCGCTCATCGATGGGTCCTGCAAAGGCAAGAGTGCCAAGGGCCCTGTTTCAGAGAAGCTCTGCCAAGCCGTCTTGTTATGTGGTTTCTCGGTTTTGATGGTGGCAACGATTGCGTGGTGTTGATAATCCCATTCACGGGTCGCCATCGACAACCAGGTCCTGATTCTGGAATTCGCGCCATCAGCTGCAACTAATAACTTCGCATGTATCTGACGACCATCATCCAGCAGCAAAGAATAAGGAGCTCCATCTACCTCATTTTGCTTCAGGCTGCTAATACGCCCACCAAAGAAACGTTCAACATTCTCTTGTTGCTTTAAGACCTGATGCAAAGCCGAGACAATATTCTGATTCTCTACGATATAACCCAAAGCATCTTCATATAACTCAGCCGCACTGAAATCTATTTGGGCTGTACCTAGCTGATCCCAAACATGCATGTTTCGATAAGGAAGGATTCGCTCTTCGTGAATATGCTGCCAGGCCCCAACACTCTTAAGTAAATCGCGTGAGGCAAAGGTTAGTGCACTGACTCTTGGCTCAAAGCCATTTACATCCTTAGGCTTAGACGGAGAGTGCTGCAGAGATTCTGCCGACTGCGCGTCAATTAAAGCAATTGAAAAGCCGGTATCACGTAGCGCGGCGGCGAGAGAAGCGCCCACCATCCCCGCACCAACAATCGCAATATCAAATTCTTGAGTACAAGCATCACTCATAAGATTAATTCTCTCTAAACCTAAGTATTAAAATGTGCTTTTCGGTCTGCCAGACCCATTGCTCGCTCTGCAAATATCGTTTTCAAGGGAGCGATGTTGTCGAGACCAACCAGGCCAATATCTCGCGCTAGGTTTAATATATGGGAAGGGTTCGCAAATACTTTGACCAGCTGATCACTTAAAGCAATCGTTTTATTCTGATCATCCATTCTCGACTGACAAAACTTATTCAATGGCGCCAGGGAACGATAATCCAAACCCTGCTTTACTGACTCATCAATATAAGCCAAGAAGGCCGCCACACCACGAATGGCCAAATTAAACCCTTGCCCTGCGACAGGATGTAAACTATGCGCGGCATTACCTAAGAGCAACACACCGGCCCGACATTGCTCTTCAGCTCTGACTAATTTCAACGGATAACTTACCCGTTCACCACAGCGTTCAATCGGACCTAGCCGCTCACTGAAACTCTCTTCCAAAGCTTTACAAAATTCAGCATCGCTCATATCCAAATGTGCCTGTATCTCTTTTTCGTCATGTGTCCAGACCAGTGCACAATCAGACTCCCTCAAGGGCAACATTGCCAATGGGCCTTTCTTAGTGAAGCGCTCAAACGCAACACCTTCATTTGGCAATGCAGTACTGACGTTAGCCACCAAGGCATGCTGAGAATATTTTTCCACTTGATAAGCAATGCCTAATAGCTTCGCAGTGCTCGACTCCGTACCATCTGCAATCACCATCAAGCGAGTGTTTAGCACTTTCTGCTGTTCAGGCTGCTCAATCGAGCTTAAGTGCACTTGATGGAAGTCTTTGCCTTGAGATATATGAGAAACCTTCACACCACTATAAAAAGGTAGTGATCTCTCATACACCTTGCTTAACAAACTCTGGCCCAAGCACTGATTCGGCACCACATAACCTAAGGCTTCCTGTCCATACTCTGCTGCATGCATCCGGGTGGTTCCAAAGCAGCCTTTTTCTGATACATGAACCTGTTCGATGGCACATACCGAAGGCTCAATATCTGTCCAGACATCAAGCTGCTCTAAGATTTCTCGCGTGCCCCAAGACAAGGCTGTCGACCTCGCATCGTAGCTAGGAGTGTACTCAGGTATATCTTTAGAGAAGGCAAAGGCATCAATCATGACGACATCAAGGCCTAGCTTAGATAGCCCCAAAGCAGTGCTTGCCCCGACCATTCCAGCCCCGACAATCAATACATCACAAACACTTTTTTCTTCTAACTGGGAAAATTCTTGAGCCATGTGTACTCCCTAAGACGAGGCCTGCGCCATAATGGCTTCAATATCATGAATCGTTTTCGGGACATCTTTAGATAGCACCTGATGAGACTTCTTGGTAACAGCAACATCATCTTCTATACGAATGCCAATGCCGCGCCACTTTTTCGCCACTTCTTTATTGCCGGGAGCGATATAAATACCCGGTTCAACCGTAATCACCATACCGGGCTCAAGCTCTCTCCATTCACCGTCGATTTTATACTCACCAACATCATGAACATCCAAGCCCAACCAATGGCCTGTTCGATGCATATAAAAAGGCTTATAACGCTCCTCTTCGATAATTTCATCCAGCTCGCCACTGAGCAAGCCCAGATCGAGCAAACCCTGGCAAATTACCTTGACCGCGGCTTCATGAGGATGATTCCAGTGACTCCCGGGCTTCACTGCTTTTATTGCGGCTAATTGAGCATCCAAGACGATTTGATAAATTGCCCTTTGCTCGTCAGAAAATTTTCCGTTTACCGGAAAGGTCCGAGTGATATCTGAGGCATAACAATCCAATTCACAACCAGCATCAATCAAGACAAGGTCGCCGTCATTCAAGGGGCCGTTATTATCGATGTAGTGCAATATACAGGCATTGTCGCCTGAACCAACAATAGCTGGGTATGCTTGAGAGCGAGCACCATTATCCATAAACACCTTGCTCATCGCTGACTCAAGGTGATATTCATGTAAACCTGGGCGGCAAACCTTCATTGCCTCAATATGTGCTTGGGCAGATATTTCAGCAGCCTGTTTCATCGTCTTGATTTCGGTGGTACTTTTTATCAAACGCAGCTCATGTAGTGCGTGCTCCAAGGCAACAAACTCACCAGGTGGGTGAGCACCATTTCTAACTTTACTGCGAATAACGTTGATCCATTCCATGACGCGACTGTCAAAGACAGCATCAAGGCCCATCGAGTAATAAACTTTATCCGTTCCCTCAATCATGCCTGGGAGGATTTCATCTATATCAGAAATGGGAAACGCATCATCGACACCAAACATATCAATTGCACGGTCTGGCCCGGCAATAAATCCATCCCACATTTCTTTTGTCGGGTCTCGCTCTCGGCAAAACAAGATGCTCTCACCGTGCTCTCGGCCCGGAATAATCACCAACACTGCTTCCGGCTCAGAAAACCCGGTCAGATAGAAGAAGTCGCTATCCTGACGAAAGGGGTAATCAACATCCCGGTTCCGGCTTTTAACCGTTGACGAGGGCAGTATCGCAATTGAGTTTTCACCCATGTGTTCAGCCAGATAAGCTCGTCGGCGTGAGAATTCTTTTTTATTCATCTCTTATTGTCCTGAGTAGCAGAATCTTGGTCAGCAATTGTTATTAATGTAATGTCGGTGTATCTGGGTCAATATCGGAAATAGCAGCTTTTTCTTCAGTCGAATCTTCTACTTCGGGCTGATTAAACTCAGCATATAAGTTAAGCACCCCCACCCTTACATACTCCACCACTTCAAAGAACTCTCTTTCACCCTCTTCAGTAGGCTCAACGCGAGGGTCCAGCTGGCAAATTTCAACCAGGTCTTTAAGAATTTCTTCCAGATCCTTCGATGCAGAATTAAGTCGTTCACTTGCAGAAATAGCGATACCTTCCAAAAAACCCCTTACCCATAACACCATTGCCTCAAGTCGTTCGGATAAAACATAGTCATCGTCTGGCAATAATAAGGTAAAACTACTCGAATCCTTATCGATACCCTCTGATACTTGGCTATAAAAAGCTAACAAGTCCTCAACTACATTAGCTTGAGCTGCAACATTTAACTCATCGACGCCCATATGTTCTAAAACCTGAGCTAAAAAGTCATTCGCCGTACGCTTAATGCCGCCGGTAATTTCCCCAAGTAATAAGCCATGTAACTCACTCGGGTGATTGATCGCACCTTGTCGGTTATAGACATTCGCCAACCAGTCAAAATCACTCTCCTGAGCCTCTTCATTTTCAAGCTCATCTATATCCTGCTCGGAAAACTTGTCTTTTTCTGTCATTTATATCGACCTTTTATCAAAAATTGAGCGAATTATACGAGACCTGCGACTGGATTGCGAAAGCGAGTTGACCCTCACGCTAGGCCAAATTATAGTTACCCCTCAATATACCGAATAGTATTGGTTTATTCTTCAATATTTGACTATCAAGGTAACTAAATGGAAGCGTCACAACTTAAAACGCTTTCTGGCAAAGTAGAGCAACTTCTAAACTACTGCCAGACGCTTGAAGCAGACAATTTAGCGCTAAAAAGCAGCCAAGACGATTGGCTGTCCGAGCGGACTAAACTTCTACAAAAAAATGATCTTGCCAAAAACAAGATTGAATCAATGATTGGTCGCCTAAAAGCTCTGGAGCAAGGTTAATGTCCGACGCCAACACACTAAAGGTCAAAATCCTTGAAAAGGACTACCTGGTCGCCTGCCCTCCTGATAAAAAGGACGCTCTAGAAAATGCTGCGGGGCACCTTGATGAAAAAATGCGAGAAATACGCTCGTCAGGAAAAGTTCTGGGCATTGAACGAATTGCGGTCATGGCAGCTCTAAATATTGCATACGAATTGCTCGAAAGTGGTCGCGATAAAGAAGGTGACCAGGAGATGTTGCTATCACTTGAAGAAAAGCTTGATCAAGCTTTGATCAAAGCAAAAGCACAGGCCTAATTGAAACCCTGGGCAATTTGTTTTTTTTCGTAAAAAGCCCTGATTTTTATCTAGTTTTTTTATATGATGGTTTGGCGTTCTGGAATGCTGGCTTGCTAGATAAGTCCTCGAGCCGATAATAACACCTTGGTAATCACATCATGTGATGTGTGCAAGTCCCCCGGTTTATCTGGATGGGAAAGCCTAATTTGCATATAGTGATCACCCCCTTGAACTTTCGGGTTCAAGGCCCTATCTGGCAGCGGCATTTTGGGCGCACCAAAATCAACACTCACAACAGAGCGTTGCTTTTGTTTAAACCTATCCAGCTCTATCTTATTGACGATACAGCCCAAAAATGAGTCTTTCTCAAACCTCCCCCGCCACCTTAATTCAAGAAAAAAAGCAGCTTCGTAGAGAGCTCCGCCAACAACGCCGCCAGCTCACCAAGCTTCAACAAAGAACAGCTTCAACGCATTTACTCAAAAATCTGAAACGCTTTGGTTTACTACTGAGGGGCAAACATATTGCTTTGTACTTAGGCAACGACGGTGAAATCTGCCCTCGATCACTGCTCACACTAATACAGAAATGGGGAAAGACAGCATACTTGCCCGTCATCCACCCCTTAAAACCACAACAGATGATTTTTTGCCAAGTCTCTGCATCAAGCCCTTATATCAAGAACCGTTTCGGTATTGAGGAACCTGACTTTAAACGCTGCAAACAATTCAATGCTAAACAACTGTCAACAGTGTTAATGCCACTGGTAGCATTTGATAGCGAAGGAAACAGAATGGGAATGGGAGGCGGCTTCTATGATCGCACTTTTGACTATAAGCGACGGCTTCCTCAGTGCAAGCCTCGCTTGATTGGATTAGCACATGAGCTGCAGAAGATGGACGCGCTTCCGGTCAATGACTGGGATGTCAGCTTAGATGCGATCGTCACCGATCAAGGTATCTATGCAAAAAAATAAGCCTATGCAGAATCAAACGAGCAAAAAAGCCGAGTAATTCTTTATGAATAGAGAGTTTTAGTAGCGGCTGGCTGAACGATCAAATACATGCTCAGTACTAGCGTTCTGAACCGGCTCTTCATCAGCACCAATGCTAATAGAAGAAAAGCCACTTATGACCAAACCGATCATAAATATACCGATTACAGCCAACATTGTATCGGGTTTCTTCTTCATATTTTCCTCAAAATAAAACTTTAATAATCAGAAAAATAGCACAGCTTTAGAAAATTTCCATTAGAACCCTGCTTTAAGTAGCGGATTCTAATGGCTTTAGCACCTAATTACTAGCGTTTTGACTTACCTGCCCTCAAGAAAAGTTGATACGCCTCATTATCCGTCTCGACCCAGTATCGGAAACCTATCTCATCTAGCATTCCCTGAAAGGCTTTCGTATCAGAGTCTTTCAGCTGCACCCCCATCAGGACACGACTGTATGCAGCGCCATGGTTACGATAATGGAACATGGAAATATTCCAACGAGTACCAAGTGAATTAAGGAATGACATCAGCGCCCCTGGCCTTTCAGGAAACTCGAAACGATAAACCTGCTCATCACCAACGCCTTCAGAACGCCCACCGACCATATGCCTGATATGAAGCTTTGCAATCTCGTTGTCAGTCATATCCAGCACGGGATAGCCTTGGGACTCTAACTCTGCAATAACACGCGCCCGATCTTCGCCACCCGGAAGCACTTGCACACCAACAAAGATCTGCGCGTCACTTCCTTCTGCATAGCGATAATTAAACTCGGTCACATTACGAGTTTGCAGCGCTTGAATAAACTTCTGATAGCTTCCAGGCTTTTCAGGGAGAGTGACAGCAATGATTGCCTCGCGCTGCTCACCAATTTCAGTTCGTTCAGAGATATAGCGTAAACGGTCAAAGTTAACATTCGCCCCACTAACGATGGTCACTAAATTCTCACCACTTAAGCCTTCACGTTCCGCATATTTTTTTAAGCCAGCGATGCCCACCGCACCTGCGGGTTCAGCAATTGATCGTGTATCATCAAAGATATCTTTGATGCCGGCACAAATCTCATCTGTTGAAACAGTAATCACCTCATCAACATACTTTTTGGCAATTTCAAAAGGCAGCTTACCAATCTGTTTAACCGCGACACCTTCTGCAAAAATCCCTACTTCTTCTAGAATTTCTCTACGCCCAGTCTCTAGCGCCACCTTAAGACATGCCGCCTCTTCAGGCTCAACACCAATCACTTTTGTTTCGGGGCGAACAAACTTAATATAGGCTGCCATTCCCGCAATTAAGCCGCCACCACCAACCGGCACAAACACCGCATGAATAGGTGCGGTATGCTGCATTAGTAACTCCATTGCGACCGTCCCTTGCCCGGCAATCACATCTTCATCATCGTATGGGGGAATATAAACCAAGCCCTCTTTCTTTACCTTTTCTAAGGCATAAGCGGAAGCTTCATCAAAGGCATCACCAACGAGTTCAACTTTTGCGCCCTTCGCCCTGACCGAGTTAACCTTAATTTCAGGGGTCGTTTTTGGCATAACGATAGTCGCGTCGATACCAAGCTTCTGCGCAGCTAAAGCAAGCCCTTGCGCATGATTACCGGCAGAAGCCGCAATCACGCCAGCTGCTTTTTCTTCATCTGTGAGTAAACGAGCACGGTTATAGGCTCCACGAAGCTTAAAAGAGAATACAGGCTGCAGGTCTTCTCTTTTAAGGTATATTTGATTATCAAAACGCTCCGACAATAGCGGCGCATGTGTCACCGGCGATTCAATAGCAACATCATAAACTCTGGCATCAAGTATTTTCTTGATATAACGGTTAATTGGCATCTTGGAACTCTTCACTTATAGGGCTGACATATAGACAAACAGCGTATAGGCAGACTTAATATAATTTTAATACCCTGCTCAATACCTGATAGCTAGAGAAAAATAAGCATCGAAGTGAGCACAAACAATCATAATCCTTTTCTCACTTATTGTCGGGCATTATAATGCCATTTATAACGATCAATACGCCATAATCAGATATTTACCCTAGCGGAGCATGCATGAACCAAGATCAATTAAAAAGCGCAGTCGCCCAAGCTGCTATTGACTATATCCAGCCGAAGTTGGATAACGATAGCATCATCGGCGTCGGCACCGGGTCGACAGCGAATTTCTTCATTGATCACCTTGCTAAAATCAAACATCAGTTTGATGGCGCAGTGGCCAGCTCCGAAGCAACAGCGGAAAGACTAAAAAGCCATGGCATTCCTGTTTACGCGCTGGGCTCAGTAGATGAAATGGAGTTTTATGTCGATGGCGCAGATGAAAGCAACGAGCGACTAGAGCTCATCAAAGGCGGCGGCGGTGCACTTACTCGAGAGAAAATCGTTGCTGCTGTTGCCAAAAAATTCATCTGCATTGTAGATGCCTCCAAGCAAGTTGGCTTGTTAGGTGAGTTCCCACTTCCAATTGAAGTTATCCCTATGGCACGCAGCCTGGTAGGCCGGGAAATTGTCAAACTTGGTGGTGACCCGGTTTATAGAGAAGGCTTCGTAACAGACAACGGCAATCATATTCTAGACGTTCACAACATGAAGATTCTCGAACCGAAGAAGCTCGAAGCCGAAATCAACAACCTTACAGGCGTAGTCACTAACGGTTTATTTGCACTTAGACACGCAGATCTGCTGTTTGTTGGCTCTGAATCTGGCGTAAAAATGCACGAAGCCGTATAATCGCGCACTTTATCGCTCTGCGAAAAAATTCAGGTCAGTAACACCGCTTATTAACGACAGGACAAAGCTATGATTTTTGACAACATTCCAGCAGGAAAAGACATTCCTAACGACATTAACGTCGTAATTGAAATCCCAGCTCAAAGCAGCCCGGTAAAATATGAAATCGACAAAGACATGGGAGCTGTTGTAGTTGACCGTTTCATGTCCACGCCAATGTTCTACCCAGCAAACTACGGTTTTATCCCGCACACTTTGGCTGACGATGGTGATCCATTAGATGTATTGGTTATCACACCATATCCAGTTATACCTGGCTCAGTAATTCGTTGTCGCCCAATCGGCATGCTAGACATGGACGATGAAGCGGGTGGTGATGAGAAGCTAGTAGCGGTACCTCACGACAAGCTATCTCCTGAGTACAAAGATATTCAGGATATTGAAGATATTCCAGTGTTACTGAAAGAACAGATCCAGCACTTCTTTGAGCGTTACAAAGAGCTTGAGAAAGGCAAGTGGGTAAAAGTAAAAGGCTGGGAAAATGCAGATGCTGCTCGTAAGTCAATCGAGAAGTCTGTAGCGAACTACAATAAGTAAGTTGTAGCGCTTAGCTCTATATAACAAAGGCCGCATCAGCGGCCTTTTTACTATCTGCACTTCACGAGTGCTAGAAAGTTAGCCCTGCTGAAGCAAACTGCGCAAGTCGATAATGGCCGCTGATGCTCTTGAGATATACGAAGACATTGTCAAGCTATGATTAGCCAACATCCCAAAGCCACTACCATTTAGAATCATCGGACTCCAAACAGCCTCTTGAGTCGCTTCCAATTCCAGTGTTATCTGCTGCAAGCTTACCAAAGCATTCTTATTGATCAGCACTGCCTTAAAGTCATGCTCTATTGCTTTTAGTATATGCACCAGCGCCCAAGCCGTACCGCGTGCTTCATAAAACACATCGTCTATTTCCATCCAAGCAGTCTTACGCTCCTGAGCACCTTCTGCAGCTGTCGACTGCTGAGCACTTGCATCGCCCGCCAAACCCAAGTCAAGCTGCTGGCGACCAACACTTTCACTCAAACGGCGCGACAAACTCCCTAAACGATTCTCGACTTCAGATAGCCAACTTCTTAAATTATCTGCTCGCGCATAGAACTGAGCGTCCGGTTGTTGAGGGTCAGAGAGACGCGCTAGGTAACTACGCGCTGCCTTCACGCCACGACGATATTCCGACTCACTGGCCGGAAGTGCCCAACTACTGTTATCGAAATGAAACTGGGGCTCTGCAATCGTTAAGTCCTTATCTTCAACCGACTGGCTTTGAGACCGGCTCAACTCCTTACGAAAGACCCTGGCCAAATCACGAACCTGAACCAGCACGCCATATTCCCAATTAGTAATATTATCCAGCCATAAACCAGGCGGAAAAATATCATTGCTAATGTAGCCTCCCGACTTATCCATCAGCGTTTCCATCAAATAGATCATCGTTGCTGTTGTCGCAAAGCCAGGAACCGGCTGGTGCTGCATCAACTCGGCCTGTTCATGAGAGTACTGAACAACATCGGTAATTTCCGGCTCAGAACTCCACCAAAAACCTAGAATAACAGACAAAAGTAAATAGACACCCAAAGCACCACCAATAGCTTTAGCCAACATTCCGCCCCCCAAGTAGTCTTGGAAATCTTCTTTTCTATGTCTTATAAAATCAGACAAACCTTCTTTCACATTAATAACCTGCTAACGTGTATAAATTCTCAATGACTTGGGAGAACTGTAATCCCCTACTATCAATTGCAAACACTTGCTATGAAGCAAATACTTCATTTGCTTGTGGCCGTTTCAAATGGTACCCCATTGCGCCATCAATCCCCAGCTCTTTTAAAGCCTGCCACTCGTCTTCTGACTCGACACCCACAGCAATCACATTAATTCCCTGACCATGTGCAATCTGGATCGCTGATCGCAGGAAGAACTGATTTGATTGACTGCCCTGAACGTTGCGAATAAAGCTATGGTCAACTTTGATGTAGTGAATATCCACTCGCTGTAAATACGAAAATGGCACCGAGCTTACACCAAAGCGCTCGACCGATAGACTAAAGCCATGCTCTTTTGCCATATTGCTCAAAACGACCAAGGCATTTTCATTATAACTCACGATATGTTCTGGAACTTCGACAATTAGCATTTCCGCCAAGCTGGGGTTCTGAACAAGCTGCTGATCAAACCAGGACAAGAAGCGCTCATCTATCAAGGCAGCTTCAGACAAGGTAATACAGTATCGGTGATTATCAGCTTCACCTTGCGCCAACTCATTGTGAGTTCGCTGCATCAAAAATTCTGGATCTGCCAGGCTCTCTACCACCTTCTCGACAACCAACTGATCAAAGGGCACCATCAATCCGAATCGCTCAGCCATCGGCAGGAAGGTCCCAGCGACAGTCAGCTCGCCTTCTACTTCAATTCGAGAAAGGACCTGCTGATACATAACCTTTCCTTCACCATCATAAACTGTTTGAGTATGAAGCTTCACATCTCGACTCAGCAATACCTCTTGCAAAATATTTCGCCACTCATTTGCCTGATGCACCTCTCGCATACTCTCTTCTGCCGACTGAATATGCGCATAACGCCGCCAGCCGGAAATACCATCTGACTGTGCTTGGCGTAAGGCTAAATCAGCTTTAGACAACAAAGTGCGAGCAGTATCATCAGCCTTTACGCAAGCCGCACCGATATGCACGCTATCATCGCGCAACAAGTGCTTGATATCAGAGAGTGAACAAATTTCTGATATCATTTTTGGCACCAGGACATCAATTTCATCATCCATAACACTCGGCATAAACACACTAAAATCGGCACCACTTCGCCTCGCAGCAAACGCATTCTGATGACGCTGTTCATATTTTTGCAGTATCTGCGCAACACTCGTCAACAGAGCATCGCCTCGATCTCGCCCCAATGACTCGTTAACTGCACCAAAGTCGTTAAGTTGCACTAAGACCAGACTTCCTTTTGCTGTGTGCTGCTGTGAATCCAGCTCTGTCTTTAAACGCCCATCAAAACCTTCACGGTTACTTAGGCCGGTAAGTGTGTCAACAAAAGATGCCTGACGCAGGTCCTCGATCAAATTTAATTGCTCTTCAAACACCCCGCCAAGCTGCCTGGCCATATCATTCATCGCATCGGCAACGCCTGCAAGCTCTCGGAATACAGGATGAGGAGCCCTAAAATCAAAATGGCGATGACTCATTTCCTGTGCATGAAACTGAAGCTGTTTTAAAGGCTTTAACACACCAGCTAATAGCCAACGCGCTGCAAATAAGCCGAGCACCAAAATACTTAGAAACCAAATTGACTCAGAACGAATCACTTTCCACAATTCAAGGTAGGCGTAACCAGGATGACTCTCTACCACAATCGTGCCCAACTGTTTCCAACCAGCTACAACTTCTGCACTTTTGGCAGGGGCCTTTAGATCAAGCAGAGAGACAAACCAGTCAGGGACAGTATCAACAGTTAAAGAGTTAGCGCGCACGACAATGGCGGCACCGTTCAAGTCAAAAAAAACAATTTTTCTGTAGTCACCACTGTCGAATATCGTGTCAACAATTCGCGCTGCCGCCACGCGATCTTGAGCATCTATACTCGTCGATAATGACAAGCCCAAAGAAGTAGCAGCATCCTGTGCATGGGACTGCAATTGATTCTGCAAATAGTCACGCATGGTGGTGATATTCAGCGTAAAGCTTCCAACCAACAACAACAGCAACATAATGCTAATATAAGCAAATAGTGTCCTTTGTAAGCTAGGACCCTGATTTGTCAGGCTATGACTATGCCTCATGATTAGGCCTCACTTACTTTATCTCCATCAGTATCTTCATTGGTGTCTTTTTATTAGCAAAGCCCAAGTATAAAAACGACCCGACCTCTTTCACCACAGAAATCATAATGGCCAGCCTGTAGGCATTGCTTCCATATAACAATAGATCAACTTACACATCCTGACATTTTTTGACGATAAAAACCTCCATATTCAGGGGATTATGCTAAATTATGTAGAGACGATTCGCGTTTACAAAAAGAATTCTTCCATTAGGATCAAGGAATGGCTCAGGACAACCAACGAGAGAAACTTAAACAACTGTTTGCAAAACGAGTTACGACGCAAGCCAGAGTTGTATTAGATGTCTATCAAAAGTGCAAACTCTCCTCTTGGGAAGACCTGGATCGCACTCAAGATTTAAATGATGCGAGTGAAAAACTAGAGCGTTTTGCAACCCGCTTTGAGATGTCTCGCCAGGAGACTTCGGCACGAAAAATTAACCAGCTACTGAGCAATGTTAACCCTGAAGCCCCGCTTTCGTTAGACAGCCAACAAAAAATTGAGTCCTTTATTCAGGAGCTGAATGAGTGCACTTTGCGAAAGAGTGATACCGGAGGGGGGCGAAGCGACACCTCGCACTCGAATCCACGTACTTTTTTACGCACTCCGATTTACCTCGCGCTAAACAACACCGAGTACGCTAACCGCATTATTAATCAGCTGGAGTTCTTTGGTTTTCGTTCAATCAACTTCAGTGATGTTGATGATTTTGTTCACGCAGCTAAGCAGGATAAGCCAGAGACCATCGTAGCCGATGTAGATTTTGGCGGGCATAAGCTTGCTGGCATCGATGCCGTTCAAGTAATCCAGGAGTCTCACGAGACAACTATTCCAGTTATTTATGTTAGCGAGAGCACTGACGACATTCAGACCCGGCTAAAAGCATCGCGCACAGGCGGCGAAGAGTTTTTTTATCGAGCCATCGACCCTGGCCAGCTAATAGAAAAAATTGAGCAATATACGCACGCCAACATTCAGGACCCATACCGTATTCTGGTAGTCGATGACTCTAAAGCACAAGCAAAGTACATTGAGAATATATTGCACAAAGCCGGCATGATTCCTCACATCATTACCGAGCCGATGGATATCCTGGTAGCCTTGGCGGATTTCCAGCCTGAGATAATTATCATGGATATGTACATGCCAGGCTGTACCGGTATGGAGCTAGCCCGAGTGATACGCCAGCAAGACAAGTTTCACAGCGTACCTATCATTTACCTCTCTGCAGAAGATGACGTCAACAAACAGCTACACGCGATGAGTCTTGGAGGCGATGACTTTCTAACGAAACCTATCGACCCGAAACACCTCATCGCCACGCTGCGAAACCGAGGCCGAAGAGCTCGATCCCTTTTGGCACTAATGATTCGCGATAGCCTGACCGGGCTTTACAATCATACCCATACTCTACATTTGCTAGAAATTGAAGTTGCTAAAGCAGCGGAAAGCGAACTACCTGTCTGTTTCGCAATGCTCGATATCGACTACTTCAAAAAGATTAATGATAACTACGGCCACCCTATTGGCGACCGCGTACTGAAAAGCCTTTCTCTTTTCCTTAAACAGCGGCTACGTAAAACAGACCACATCGGTCGCTATGGTGGCGAAGAGTTTGCCATCGTACTGCCAAATACTTCTGAACGCGATGCTAAAACTATTCTTAACGAAATACGTGAACGCTTTGCAGAATTACCACAGCCCGCCGGAACCGGCACATTCAATGTCACCTTTAGTTGC
>NZ_LWGA01000664.1:0-1015 GCF_001635235.1 Oleiphilus sp. HI0117
GGCTCATACTATTGGCGCGTAGTATCGCTTGCAGATGACGGCGAAACAGCGAATAGCGAAGTGCGTAACTTTTCTGTCCGCGGTATATTGAAACCCGTGAAGATTCTAAGTGTTAACTATATCGACAGCCAAGTTGGCCTGTTCTGGAATAAAGTAGACAATACCCAAGCCTACATATTGCAGGTGTCTGATAGCAAAAGCTTCGAAAACATTCTGAAAGAACAGACCATTGCCAAGGCTCGAGCCCACCTAAGATTAACACCTGGAAAGCGCTATTTCGCTCGGGTTAAGGGAATTGGCAACGAACTATTCAGTTCAGACTTTGGCCCAATCAAAGAGCTATATATTGAAAATGAATAATATGTTGCCTTGCAACAATAATGTTCGTACTGTCATCGGCGCATATCATTTTTTCACATGACAGCGAACATTTTTGCTAAGATGCGTTCGGCCCAACAACGACAGCAATAATAATAGAACCTTATGGCTAGAAACATTCCCGAATCCAGGCCTTATGCGCAGTACCTTTTGACTCTCGCCCTACTCGTGGTGAGCGCTTTTTTGGTCTATACACAAGCGGCCAAGCGCCTCGATCTCTTGGCTTACGACACCGCAATAAACCTCACCCCGGTTCCCGCTGACGAAAATACGGTTATCATCGCCATAGATGAAAAGAGTCTCAATAGTATTGGCCAATGGCCATGGCGGCGTGCAATCCATGCACAGCTAATTGAAAAACTAACGCAGTACAACACCGCACTGATTGCCTTAGATATACTTTTTTCAGAAAAAAGCGCTTCGCACCCAGAAGATGACCTTGCCCTCGCAGCAGCGATCAAGAATAACGGCAACGTTCTACTGCCATTGCACCTACAACCGCTGACTCACGGCGGAACACTTGTTGAAATTCTTCCGATACCTAAACTGGTTGAAGCTGCCAGAGGTATGGGTCATGTCCATGTTGACCTGGACCAAGACGGACTTGCGCGCGGACTATATTTGAACTCAGGTGTCG
>NZ_LWGA01000665.1:0-6215 GCF_001635235.1 Oleiphilus sp. HI0117
ACGGTAACAATTGTACTACTTCAGGGCTCTGCGTCATGGTGTTTACAAACTCGTTGTATACCACGTAAAGGCGGTCGATCTTGCCTTCTTCGTAAGCATCCAACATCACCTTTACAGAACCGATCAGCTCATGTGCTGCAGGTGCGTCACCAAGGTGACTTAATGCAGCAACGACATTACCGCCGTAGCTTTTAAAGAAGCTAATTGCTTTTTGTCCAACCGCGCAAAGATCGACTTCTACTGCGTTATCCGCGTAGTTTTTCATATCTTTAGCAACTTTCTTGAACAAGTTGACGTTCAAACCGCCACACAAACCTCGGTCTGTAGAAACGATGATATAGCCAACACGCTTAACTTCGCGCTCTTGCAAATATAAGTGCTTATATTCTGTGTTCGCATTTGCCAAGTGACTGACAATCGAACGAATTTTTTCTGAGTAGGGCTTACCCAAACTCATACGATCTTGAGCTTTACGCATCTTACTCGCGGCAACCATTTCCATTGCGCTTGTAATTTTCTGCGTGCTTTTTACGCTCGAAATCTGATTTCGTATCTCTTTACCAACGGCCATTTTATATCGCCTTTAAAGTCTTGTTCACTTTGAGGTATAAATGACAGTCGAGTACTGCAGTATTCATAGATCTCCAGTACTCAACAATCGGCTTACCAAGTTTGCGTCGACTTAAATTGCTCAAGAGCTGATTTAATGCCGTCAGCGATATCATTGTTGTAATCGCCTTTTTCGTTAATCTTATCGAGTAATGCTGAATGTTCAGCACTCATGTAAGACAACATTGCATCTTCAAAATCAACAACTTTGTTTACTGGCACATCATCCAAGAAGCCTTCATTAGCGGCATAAAGAACGATACCCATTTCAGCAACGCTTTGTGGGCTGTACTGCTTTTGCTTCATAAGCTCTGTCACACGCTGACCGTGCTCTAGCTGCTTACGTGTTGCATCATCAAGGTCTGATGCGAACTGAGCAAATGCTGCCAATTCACGATACTGAGCCAAAGCCAAACGTACGCTACCACCTAACTTCTTGATGATCTTAGTCTGAGCTGCACCACCAACTCGTGATACCGAAATACCTGCGTTCATTGCAGGACGAATACCAGAGTTAAATAGGTTGGTCTCAAGGAAGATCTGACCATCTGTAATCGAAATTACGTTAGTTGGTACGAATGCAGATACGTCACCACCTTGTGTTTCGATGATCGGTAGAGCTGTCAATGAACCAGTTTGGCCCTTAACTTCACCATTGGTGAACTGCTCAACGTAATCAGCGTTTACACGTGATGCACGCTCTAGTAGACGTGAGTGCAAGTAGAATACGTCACCTGGATATGCTTCACGACCTGGTGGACGACGTAGTAGCAATGAAATCTGACGGTATGCCCAAGCTTGCTTGGTCAAATCATCAAATACGATCAATGCGTCTTCACCGCGGTCACGGAAGTATTCACCCATTGTTGTACCGCCGTATGGCGCTAAGAACAACATTGCTGCTGGATCAGCTGCACCTGCCGCAACAATGATCGTGTGATCCATTGCGTCATGCTCTTCAAGTTTACGTACAACCGCAGCGATAGAAGATTGCTTCTGACCAACTGCTACATAGATACACTTAACACCTGTGTTCTTCTGGTTAATGATTGCATCGATAGCGATTGCAGTCTTACCAGTCTGACGGTCACCGATGATCAACTCACGCTGGCCACGGCCGATAGGTACCATTGAGTCAATCGCTTTCAAACCAGTTTGTACTGGCTCATCAACTGATTGACGTGCGATTACACCTGGTGCAACTTTTTCTAAAGGTGCAGTTAGCGTAGTCTCGATAGGACCTTTACCATCAATTGGGTTACCTAGTGCATCAACAACACGGCCAAGCATTGCTTCACCGATTGGTACTTCTAGGATACGACCCGTACATTTTGCTTTCTGACCTTCGGCAAGACCTTTAGGGTCACCTAGGACAACGACACCTACAGAATCACGCTCTAGGTTAAGCGCCATACCGTATACGCCGGTTTCAAACTCTACCATCTCACCATACATTACGTCGGCAAGACCGTGAATTAGAACGATACCGTCAGATACACTGACGATAGTGCCCTCATTTTGGGCTTCAGAAGAAACATCGAGAGTTTCGATGCGCTTCTTAATAATTTCGCTGATCTCAGCTGGGTTTAGCTGTTGCATGCGTTAAATCCTCAAATCTGAATCTGCTACCTAAGCACTAACCGCTTCGGCCAATTTTGCAATTTTGCCACGGACAGAAGCATCGATGACTAGATCGTTGGTGCGGATAATTACGCCACCAATCAACGACTCATTTACAGTCGATGTAACAACGACTTTACGATCTAGTTTCTTACTTAGTACTTGTGCAAGCTTATCTTGTTGTTCACCGCCCAGTTCAAAAGCACTCTCCACATCGACGTCTACTGACATCTCTAGCTGTGCTTTGAAACCTTCAAACAATTGAGCAATCTCTGAAAGTAACTCTAATCGGTCATTTTCAGCCAACACAACGATAAAGTTTTTACCTTCATCATTTAACTTATCACCACATGATTCGATGAAAAGCTGTGCTTTTTGCTCACTTGTCAATGCTGGGTGGTCTAGAACAACACTCATGTTCTCGTCCATAGCTACTGCAGAAGAATAAGCAAGCATGTCTGACCAAACTGTCAAAGCTTCCTTATCCTTCGCGGCCTGAAAAGCGGCTTTAGCGTAGGGTCGGGCAATCGTAATTGATTCTGCCATCATCCACTCTCAAAACTTAAATTTCTGAGGCAAGCTGATCGAGTAACTCACCATGTTTGCTTGCATCGATTGAAGATCCAAGAATCTTTTCTGCGCCCGCAATTGCGATTGCAGATACTTCAGCGCGAAGCTCTTCTTTCACGCGATTCTTTTCTTGCTCAATTTCAGCTTTAGCAGCAGTGATTAATCTGTCACCTTCTTGACGAGCAGTTTCTTTCGCTTCGTCAACAATTTGATTTGATCGTTTGTTCGCTTGCTCGATTAGTTCAGCTGCTTGTGCTTTCGCTTCTTTTAGCTCTTCAACTGCTTTTTTCTGTGCAAGTTCAAGATCTTTAGACGCTCTGTCAGCCGCTGCTAAACCGTCGGATATTTTCTTTTCGCGCTCTGTCATTGCACCAATGATTGGTGGCCAAACATACTTCATGCAAAATAGCACAAAGCCTGCGAAGAAAATCATTTGTCCAATAAGTGTGTAATTGATATTCACACTAATTACCTCACTTTCGTTGTTAGTTTACGTTTTTAGCTAACTAAAGACGTGTCTATTAAGCACCAACGCCTGGAGCAACAACGAAAATCAAGTACATAGCGATACCAACACCGATAATTGGCACAGCATCGATCAAACCAGCTAGTAAGAACATCTTACCTTGTAGCATTGGACCAAGTTCTGGCTGACGCGCAGTACCTTCCAATAGACGTCCACCAAGTAGACCCATACCAACTGCCGCACCAAGTGCACCAAGACCAAGCATAATTGCAGCTGCAATAATTACTAGTTCCATTTTTTTCTCCTGCTTTAAGTTAAAAAGTTAAGTTAGTTAAAAGAAAAGTTTAAAAATTTAGATTAATGATCTTCGTGAGCCATACTCAGGTACACGACGGTCAAAACCATAAAAATAAATGCTTGTAGCGTAATAACCAAGATATGGAATATCGCCCAACCGATCTGCAAGAAACCACCGAACAGACCAAACAGCAAACCAGCGCTGTACATGACGGCAATCAAAATGAAGATCATTTCACCGGCGTACATGTTCCCGAATAGTCGCAAGCCCAATGAAAACGGCTTAGCTAATAGACCGACTAATTCCATAAATAGGTTCACAGGGATAAACGCCCAGTGATTGAAAGGGTGCATGGTAAGCTCTTTAGTAAAGCCACCAATACCTTTAATCTTGATAGAGTAGTAAAGCATTAGGATGAATACACCTAAAGCCATACCTAGTGTGATGTTAGGGTCTGTTGATGGAACAATCTTCTGATAACCAACGCCCACAAATGTAAGCAACCATGGCACTAGATCAACCGGGATCAAGTCCATTAGGTTCATGAAGAATACCCAAACAAAGATTGTTAATGCCAAAGGAGCAATAAGTGGGTTACGTCCATGGAACATATCTTTAACGTTACCATCAACGAAATCGACAATCATTTCGATAAAGTTTTGGAAGCGACCAGGTACACCGCTAGTTACCGATTTGGCAACGGAACGGAAGATCATGCAGAAAATAACACCTAAGCCAAATGACCAAAGTAAACTATCTACATGAAATGCATTGAAACCCATTGCAGCAGCTTCTTCGCCACCGTGAGCCATTGTCCAAGTTGCTTCTTGTAGCGTTGTGCCATCATAACGAACAGTACCAGCAGGAAGCTGGCCGAAAGTTAGGTTACTTAAGTGATGCTGAATATATTCAGTGGTTGTTAGACTATCGCCTGCCATAGTTAAGGGCCTACATTATAGAGTTAAAAATTCTAAATTATGCTTTGTGTGAGTTCGGCTTACTTACTAAGAGAGCCGAGAAACAGTTCATCACTAAAACACTGATAAAGGTGGAGTAAAGTGCTAAGTAATCCAGAGGCTCTACAAACTTGAATATAAGTCCGAAGCTCAGTGCAATGATTACTAATTTGGTGCTCTCACCTTTATAAAAATTTATAACTATTTTTTGGATTGACCGAGCGCCACTGTACAAAAACGCTTTAACACCAAAATATAGTTGTGGGATAACAAATATAACCCCACCCAATAGCGAAGAGTATGCCGCAACGCTTCCGCTAACTAAATAGTACCCTGCGCAAATGACACTCGTAAGAGCCATCTGAGCAATAAAAATCTTGTAAATCGGCGGCTTATTTATGTCAGCCTTTTTTCTACTGTTCATTAATCTTGCCTACTACATTGCTACCTTTTGATGTCACTGCGCTGTAGTTAGCAGATATCTTCCTTAATTACCTTCGACTTAAGATACAGCCATTAAGTTGCTGTTCTTTTAAGACATTTTGTTATCGTTAGCTCTTGTTTTTATTTTTCTTTAGTCTTATCGAGTCGCGGCGCTTAACATTCATTCTCGCCATTTTTCTTCTTCGGCCTAATCAGGCCTCTCGAAGCGTGGCAGATTATAGGGGTTATAATCTGTGCATTCAACCGCTCTAGGGATGAATATTCACTTAAGTTACAAAAAAGAATCGATTATTTTTCGATCAAGTTAGATTTCACTTGATATGAGTCAAAATTCCATCTAACTCATCAAGAGAATTATATTTAATCACTAGCTTACCTTTGCCTGTATTTGAATGCTGAACACTCACTTCTGCACCTACTTTTTCAGATAGATCTTCTTGTAAGCGTGATATATCGGCATCGGGTTTTGGCTTAGCTGCTTTATTTGTAGGCTTGTCTTCTATTAGGCGACGGACGAGTGCTTCGGTCTGTCGTACTGAAAGCGACTTCAACTCAACCTGACGAGCCACAATTATCTGTCGCTCGGTATCTAACGATAACATCGCTCTGCCATGGCCCATCTCCAAGTCGCCATGCTCTAGCATCAACTTTACTTCATCTGTTAGGTTGATCAGGCGAAGCAAGTTAGTCACGGTTGACCTCGATTTACCAACGGCTTCAGCTACTTCGCTTTGGGTAAGTTCAAACTCATCTTGCAAACGCTGTAAAGCGGTGGCTTCTTCCATTGCATTAAGGTTTTCACGCTGAATATTCTCGATAAGCGCCATTGCAACAGCCGCATCATCTTCAACATCACGAATAATTGCGGGGACTTTATCGAGCTGAGCGATTTGTGCTGCCCGCCAACGCCTTTCGCCCGCAATAATTTCATAGGAGTCTTCGCCACGAGAACGAACCACTATCGGCTGCATAATACCTTGCTGTCGAATTGACTCGGCGAGCTCTTCGAGTGCATCAGGATCCATGTCACGACGAGGCTGATATTTACCTCGTTTTAGAAACTCAACTGGAAGTTGCTTAAGGTCTCCATCGTTTTCAACTTCTTTTTTAAAGTCGACATTTGAGCCCTTGAGTAAAGCGCTTAAACCTTTTTCCCCTAAACCTCGTTTCTTTGCCACGTATTTTCCTACTCACTTAGTAACGCTTGATGATGACCTTTAAAAGTCATGAGCTTAATTATCATAGAGAAAAC
>NZ_LWGA01000666.1:0-7291 GCF_001635235.1 Oleiphilus sp. HI0117
AGTTTCTTCGTAGTTAGCTTTTAGTTTAGCTAACTCCTGATTAGCTTGGGCTAGCTTAACTTTAGCAATAGGCTGCGCCGTTAGATATCTAGAAGGCAGATAGCCTTCTATGCCGCTTGGCGTTTTAACGTGTGCGTAGCCAGAGCTCAGCTTTTCAATAATTTCCAGCTTGGTGCCGCTCTTAAGTCCTTTGTGGACAATCCTAAACCCGACTCCTTCGCCGCTGCGTAAGGGAACTAAAAGGGTGTCGTCTATGTACATAGTTTCAGCTGATGCAGAGCTGATAGCCAACGCGAGTAAGCATATAGAGGCCGCGATCTTTGAAAGGAATGATGTTTTCACGATTTGTATCCTGTATTTCGTAGTAAGCCCGTTTTAAACAACGAGTCGTAAAGTCAGTAGCGTTAGCCCCGGTTTAGGTCGCTTGATAAGTGTTCTAACTAAGGTAGAACTTTCTTAAATGGTTTAACCGTAACGTTTTCATAAACGCCGGCTGCAACGTAAGGGTCTTGGTCTGCCCATGCTTGGGCTTCGTTTAAAGAACCAAACTCTGCTATTACCAAACTTCCTGTAAAACCTGCTTCACCTGGATCTTCCGAGTCAGTCGCAGGGTGTGGGCCGGCAACAAATAAGCGGCCTTGTTGTTTTAGTTCTTCTAGTCTTGCCAAATGAGCAGGTCTTGCAGATTTGCGCTTTTCTAAACTATTTTCGATATCCTGGGAGATAATTGCGTAGTACATGTGTTTCTCTATTGTTTCAATGTTTGGTCGTAGACTAATTAAAGCATTCTAAGGCTATTGATGGATGATGTCTTCAAAATCCAAGCCCGTTAATCGTTTTATGTGCTTAAAGAGGTAGAGCATTGCGTATATCATCACGATGACGCAGGGTATTGTAATAACCGGGTAGCTAAGCAGGTTCATTGTACCAAGCTCGTCATTGAACTCGGCAGTTCCCGAAGGGCTGACGACTATGTACTTTGCCAATGCATAGTTTAGAGCAGCGGAAAGCATGAAAGAGCCCGCTAGTATATAAGTGGCTGTTTTTAAGACACGTTCAAAAGCGCCTTGGTTATTACTTTTGTCGAGAGCTTCATCGACCTTATCAATTTGCAGAATCTTGTCGTTATAAATAAATGTTTTGACCAAGGGGTACTTGGTTTTTAGTGAAACAATCGTACCTATAGCAATGATCAATGGTATGCTGGCTTCTTTGATTGCAATATATTTTGCATCGAGTTCCAATAGGCCAATGCCGCTGGTGAGTAGAATGCTAATAAAGCCTAACGCTGGGATGAATCCGAATTTTCGCTCTTTGATGAACTGGTAAATACCAAAGAGTAGTGGGAAGGAAAGGCCAAAAATTAGTGCGTATACAGGTCCCAGGCTATCATCGCCGCTCAGATATTTTAGAATAACGGTAGGTAAAATAACGCAGATTGCGAGCTCAAGTAACAAATGACTGGTTTGCTGTTTTTGTGCAGGCTTCTTTGGCTGTGTTGAGGTGTCGATAGTATTTTCGCTCATAAGGTGATTGCGTTGTTCCGTATTAAAAGGTTGTACAAATAGTACGTGAATAAGCTTACAGGTTGGTGATTATATGTGGAAACTGTGAAGGTTCAAACTTACCATCTTTACATAACATGCTTTTATTAAACCTGAATGACACCAACCTTAGATAATCGTGGAGAGTTATGAACCGTTCGCCAATAGATTTACATTGCCATAGCCTGTCATCGGATGGCAGTTTGAGCCCTACAGAGCTTATTCAAAGGGCTGCGGCAAATGGTGTGAAACTCTTGTCTCTAACTGACCACGATACCGTCGCCGGTCAGCAAGAAGCTTTTGACGCAGCAAATGTTGAAGGGATTTCAATGGTGCCCGGAATCGAGCTTTCATGTGTTTGGGGAAACTTTACCATCCACGTTCTTGCCTACAACTATGACTTGAATTCGGGCTTGATGCAGGAAATTGAAGCAAAGCAGTTACAGTCACGTCATCAACGCGCAGAGCTAATTGCAGAAAAACTAGAAAAAAAAGGCTTTCCAGGCCTGTTAGATGCTGCTCGGGCTTTGACTCAGTCAGGGATCCCTGGCCGACCTCATTTTGCACAGGCGATGATTGACCTAGCTTATGTTAGCGATCATAACGAAGCCTTTAAAAAGTATCTGGGTGCGGGGAAGGTTGGCGATGTAAAAAGTTTATGGCCAGAGCTAAAAGACATGGTAAATAGTATTGTTAACGCAAAGGGGAGTGCTGTCGTTGCCCACCCCAGAAAATACAATATGACCCTGACTAAGCTGCGCAATATGTTGGTAGAATTTAAAGCGCAGGGAGGCGAAGGCATTGAGGTAGTTACCTCAGGGCAGAAGCAAGGGGAAGTCGGGATGCTTAGTGATTTGTGTCAGCGAATGGGGTTGAAAGGTTCAATCGGTAGTGACTTTCATTCGCCTGAATATCGCTGGGCTGAACTTGGGCGTATTCCTTCATTGCCAAAAAGTGTTCTGCCGGTATGGCAGGAGTGGGAGGCTTTTCAGTCTCTCGAGCTACAGTAAGAAAAGAACAATTCAAAATTATTAAGATTCATAAGGGCTCAAGTGATTAGAGTCTATAAAAAAGATGGAGAGAGAAAATGACACTATGTCCAATCGCAATGGTTTCTGGTTGTAAGTCTTGCCCGGTATTTAAGGTATGTCCGGGTAAATCAATAATTGGTGACAGCAAAAAGGAAGAGCCGGCTAAGCCAGAAAAGGAAGGATCTAAGGAATCATAAATGTTATAAGTGGGGGCTGCTGTGCCTCGCAGAGGGGTAGCAGGGGGCGACTCTTGGCTATTCCTCCTACTTGGCGAAATGTTGAAACGAAATAATTGACCTTTTTCTATGAATAATCTCCCTTTCGGAAGGTATCGTTTACCTTCATGGTGTCAGGCTTTGCTCGGTATTTGTCACCAATTACCGGTCAATAACTGGTTTGCTAAGCGTCTAGCCTTTCTAATGCGAAAGCCTGTATTGATGCGCAAGCAATCACCTATCGATGTTCAGGTAGAAGGTTTAAAGTTCAGGTTGTTTCCCAAAGGAAACTTATCCGATAAGCGCTTATTAACTATGCCTGGCTTGCTCGATGGCCAGGAGCGACGTTTTTTGGCGTCCGTCTTGAGTGATGGGGCTACAGTTCTAGATGTAGGTGCGAATATCGGCGGTTATGGTTTGCTACTTGCGTGGGAGCGGAAAGACCTAAAGCTTGTTGCTGTAGAGGCGCACCCAGAGCTCGCTGCTCGCTTGCAGCGGCATGTCGAATTTAATCAGCTTCAATCTCGCTGTAAGTGTTTGCAGCTTGCGGCTAGCCCGCAAAACTCATTGGTTAAACTCTATCTCGATGAGGTGAACCAAGGTTGTAATTCTTTGTCGGAAGGGGTTGAGCACCCTGAGAGAGTCAGCACTTCAATTGATGTAAAGGGTTTGACTATTAGTGAGATTTTGGCGCTTGCTGATATTGACAAACTCGAGCTGCTTAAAATGGATATTGAAGGTTTCGAGTTTCCTGTGTTGGAAAGCTTCTTAAATCACGCAGAAGAAGCTGCCTGGCCCAAATACCTGCAGCTAGAGCAGCATAAAGATGCAGCACTAAGCCCAGCGGTTTCTATGGCGCTATCGAAGGGTTATATAAAGGTGCTGCAAACCCGAATGAATGTGATTCTTGAAAAGCGCTAAAGGATAGATACGCCTTCTTTAGCGAGCATGTCGATTAGCCTAATCAAAGGTAGTCCAATCAGTATGTTTGGATCTTTGCCCTCAATAGACTCAAATAACGATATGCCCAAGCCTTCCATTTTAAAGCCTCCCGCACAATCATAGGCTTGTTCGCGTTCTATATAATTGATTAGCTGCTGCTCATTTAGCTTACGAAATTTGGTGGCGTAGCTTTCAACAGCGCTTTGATATTTGCCGGTCTTCGTATTGAGCAGGCACAAGCCTGTATAAAAGTATGCAGTTTTGCCTTGGCAGAGTGTTAGCTGCTCAAGATTGCGTTCTTTATTTAGGGGTTTTCTAAGTATTTGCTCGCCCAAGCATGCGACTTGATCAGAGCCAATGATTAGCGAATTAGGGTGGGATGCAGCCAGTGCTTGCGCTTTTCTTATGGATAAACGCTCGGCCATTTCCTTATAGTTTTCATTAGGGAGGTGAGACTCATCAATGTCAGGAGATGCACACTTGAAGTGCTGAATTATTTTTTCTAGAAGCGCCTTTCTATAGGTGCTGGAAGAGGCGAGTACGATGTCCATAGATATCCTTGTATTGCAGGAAGTTGCATTGCTAAAGCGCAGTGGCCAACAAAAAGCGCTTGTCTTTTTAAATCAATGTCAAAAATACACTTATTTCCTTTGACAATACAGGTCTTCGGCCCTAGAATTGCGCGCTTATGTCTGATCACTCGTTACCCAAGACGCTCGACCCCTTTAAATATGCAGACCAGAATAAGGATTTGCAGGGGCATATAGCGGTACATCTCATGTCTAGGCTGACTTCAATGTTAGTGGATTCTGAGGGTGTCGTTAATATTGACTTGGAATTTGGACGGGATGAGCAAAGGCTGCGTATATTGAAGGGCAAGCTTTCAGCTGAATTGAACTTGCTTTGCCAGCGCTGCTTACATCCGGTCAAAAAGACAATAAGTTCTGAGTTTCAGCTCGGAATTGTAATGAGTGACGAGCAAGCGCAAAACCTTCCGCGTGTTTATGAACCTTTATTGGTGGAAGATGAAAAGCTTGTTTTACTGGATGTGATAGAAGAAGAATTGATCCTGAGTTTGCCAATGTTCGCTTATCATGATGATTGCGAACCTGAAGAGTATAACGAAGGTGATATTGAAGAGAGTGTTGAAAGTGAGGTCGAAGAGACCAAAGAGAATCCTTTCAGCGTGCTTTCAGAACTGAATTTAAAGAAATAATCGGTGAGCTAAGCTCATCAATTGATTTGAAATACCCGCGGGAGAACAAATATGGCTGTTCAAAAAAGTAAGAAAACTCGTTCAAGACGTGGCATGCGTCGTTCACATGACGCGCTAGGCACTGCAACTTTATCTGTAGATCCAACTACAGGTGAGAAGCACTTGCGTCACCACGTTTCTGCTGACGGTTTCTACCGTGGCAAGAAAGTAATTGAGACATTAGAAGACTAGTACGTAAATACTAGTTTCTGAAGACGGCGAAATGTCTGTAGGAATCACCATTGCAGTTGATGCAATGAGTGGCGATGATGGCCCTCAGGTTGTTGTCCCTGCTGTTTTTGCCTATCTTGAAAAGCTTCAGTCAAATGATGCTTCTCAAGCGTCTCCGGCAGCCAGCTGCCAAAGCAAAGCCTTCAATATCATCCTTGTTGGAAAACAGGTTGAATTGGAGGCTTTGTTGCACTCCTACCCAGAAAATCCATCAATATCGATTGTTCACGCCGAAACCGTTGTCTCTATGGATGACCGTCCTTCTCGTGTGCTGCGCAGTAAGCAAGATTCCTCGATGGCTGTGGCACTCCAACTGGTCAAGTCTGGTCAAGCTCAAGCTTGTGTAAGCTCAGGAAATACCGGTGCTTTGATGTTGTTAGGGCGATCAATACTGGGAACCTTTCCCGGTATAGATAGGCCCGCGATTACTAAAATGTTTCCTTCTCAAGGTGGTGGCTGTTTCGTTCTGGACTTAGGTGCAAATGTTGATAGTTCGGCCGAACATCTTCTTCAGTTTGCAATCATGGGCCAAGTATTAGCAAAAATTACCAAAGGCGTTGAAAATCCCCGGGTGGCACTGTTAAATGTTGGCGGTGAAAGTATTAAGGGTAATGAGCAGGTTAGGTTAGCCGCTTCGTTAATAGAAGAAAGTGAAGCGCTCAACTATATCGGCTTTGCTGAAGGCGGCGATATCTTTCGTTCCTATGCAGATGTTATCGTTTGTGATGGCTTTGTTGGCAATGTGGCGCTAAAAAGTGCCGAGGGTGCTGCCAAAATTCTGCTTTCCGGTATAAAAGACTTTTTCAAAGAGTCATGGTACCGGAAGTTGCTGGGTCGTCTCATGCTGCCTTTGCTGGCAAAGACATTGAAGCAGCTAGACCCAGACACTCACAATGGGGCCATCTTCCTTGGTCTGCAAGGCGTTTTGGTTAAAAGTCACGGGCATGCTAATGCGAAGTCTTTTGAGCAAGCGATTGATCTTGCCTATAAAGAGGCGGAAGCTAATCTGCCGGAGCTGATTAATAGCGAGCTGGAAAAGGTTTTGCTATAGCGCTGGTCTTGGTGGCTATGCGTCGCTAATTATTTGAATATCCAAGTCAAACTATCTAAAAGGTGAATTTTGTGACAACTGTCTTTATGTTTCCCGGTCAAGGTTCTCAGTCAATTGGAATGATGTCAGATCTCTTGGCGCAGTCAGAATTAGCAGTAAAAACCTTTACTGAAGCGTCTGAAGCAATTGGAGAGGATCTTCAAGATATTGCGCTAAATGGGCCTGAAGATAAGATCAACCAGACGGAAATTACTCAGCCTATTGTATTAACGGCAAGTGTTGCGATGTGGCGTACCTGGATAGAAAACTCTGACATCCGTCCAGACTATGTGTGTGGGCATAGCTTGGGTGAATATACGGCCTTGATCGCTAGCGGCGTACTGGATTTTGAAGAGACGGTTAAGCTCGTTAACCTTCGTGGTAAGCTTATGCAGGGAGCGGTTCCTCTAGGTGAGGGCGGTATGGTTGCTCTTTTGGGGCTTGATGATGATAAAGCTAAAGAGGCTTGTAAAGAGGCAGCCCAAGGGCAAGTTGTTGCGCCGGCAAACTTTAACTCTCCTGGTCAGATCGTCATATCGGGTGCGACCGATGCGCTGGACCGGGCGATGGCTATCGCAAAAGAAAAAGGCGCTCGTCGTACTGCGAAGCTTCCTGTAAGTGTTCCTTGCCATTGTGACTTGTTACAGCCTGCAGGTGAAGAGTTGGCAAATGCAATGTCGAAACTGACATTTAAAGAACCCGGTATTCCTATTGTGCAAAATGTGAATGCTCAGGTAGCCACAAACCTGGAAGAGCTAAAGACAAATTTATTGGCTCATTTGCATAGCCCCGTACTTTGGTCACAATCGGTCACTAAGCTGATTGAGCTAGGTGCCGACACTTTCGTTGAATGTGGTCCTGGTAAGGTGCTAGCGGGCTTAAATAAACGAATTGATAAAACGGTTAACACGATGGCTATGTCAGACGTGAGTAGTCTTGAAAAAGTAGTTTCCGGTTTATCAGATTAAACATGCTGTATAGGG
>NZ_LWGA01000667.1:0-4570 GCF_001635235.1 Oleiphilus sp. HI0117
AATATTGATGAACTTTCTAGTCTGGACCTTGGCTCTACCGCAAGCAAATTAGGAATTGGAGGCTGATATGCCAGATCTAATCGGTATTGGCCTTTCAGGTCTACAAGCTCATCAGACAGCCTTATAGGTCACGGGTAATAATGTTTCTAATACCAATACACCTGGCTACAGTCGTCAGGAGGCCGTGTTTGTAGATAATAAATCTATTCTTACTGGTAGTGGTTACACTGGTCAGGGCGCGAATATTGCCACGATTCGTAGAAATGCAGAGGATTTTATTAGCGAGCAGGTTCGTGCCGATACAACCGTTTATCATGAACGTGATGCAGTGCTTACTCAAGCAGAGTCGATCGATAACTTGCTTGCCAGCACGACAACTGGTTTGACGCCTGCTATGACTGCTTTCTTCCAAGCCTTCCAAGGTGGCGCTGATGACCCAACCTCTATCCCTCAGCGACAGTTATTATTGACGCAAACCGAAGGTTTGGTTTCCAGGTTTCATGCATTGGACAATCGACTTAATTCTCAGATGGAAAATATTGACGTAGAGCTGGCGGCCTCGGTTGCTGCGATCAATAGTTTGTCTCAAGGTTTGGCCGAATTGAATCAGTCTATTGCTGTTGCAATTGGTGCAGGGCAGGGTGATTTACCCAACAATTTATTAGATGCTCGGGATGAAGCTTTACGAGAGCTATCTGAATACGTAAACGTAGCAGTTTTTCCTACAGGAGCAGATGGTCAGGTCAACGTATTTGTGGGAAATGGTCAGCCTCTTGTTTTAGGAAGCTCTTCAAATCAGTTGGATGTGACTTTAAACCCTAGTGACACTGAACGAAAAGAAATTGTTATGCAGGTTAATGGTCGCTCTCAGATAATTAGTAATGAGCTGACCGGCGGAAAAGTAGGTGGGCTTCTAGACTTTAGAGACAATGAACTTACAACAGCAGTTAATAGTCTCGGTCGTATAGCTATGGTTTTGTCAGACACCGTCAACAAGCAGCATGGCTTGGGTATGGATCTGGAAGATAATTTAGGCGGCCTATTCTTTAGGGATGTTAATGAGGAAGTGTTGGCACGAAGCCGCGTTCTGGGAAATAGTACCAATGCTGAACCTCAAGATCATAGTATGCAGGTTAACATCATTGATGCGACCGAGTTGACAACCAACGATTACGACCTGAAATTTGAAGGTCCATCGAGCAACGATTATACCCTGTTCATCGCAGGTACAAATAATGTTGTGACCAAAGGGATACTACCTGGAATTTTTCCGGCTAGTGTTGAAGTCGATGGTTTTCAGCTGCAGTTTAATTCCGGCACTTTCAAGGTTGGTGATCGTTTTGTTATTAAACCCACAAAAAATGGTGCAGAGGATATAGGCGCAGAAATTGACAGGGTTGAAGCGATTTCTTTCGCCGCCCCAGTTCGTGCGGATGCTAACCTGGGTAATACCGGTAATGCGAATATTAGCCTTGGGACCATGCTTGATGTAGAGAGCCCACTGACTAACGCAACCTTGCCTATCTTTGCTACCGAAGGGCAGTTGTCTCCACCCTTGGAAATTGAGTTTATTACTGACACCCGATTTCAAGTATTGAATGTGTCTGATCCGGCTAATCCGATACCGCTTACGCCAGCGATGAATAACCTATTGTACAACCCTGGTATTACCAATACGATTTTCACCTCTGACCCAGGAGAAATGCGAGTTTCGGCATTGGGAAGCGATACCTTTCAGGTTGGAACGCCAGCGGCGAGTACTGGCACTTTGGTTAATGGTTTTGGTGCTCAAAACCTAACTATCTTGAAGCGTGATACTGAGACGGGTGTCGTTAACTCTCAGGTTCTGGGAATAACGGCGAACAGTTCTGCAAAGGAAATTGCTGATAGCTTACAGGCTGTTCAAGGGATTCAGGCAAATGCTTATACCCAGGTTCGTTTGGATAATTTCGTTGATGCGGCCAATGGTACAGACCTTGGCTTCGTCATCAATGGTGAAACCATTACCATTCCGGCAGGTAGTATTTCGACTCAAGATGACCTGGCTAGTTTGATTAATGAAAACACGACTTTGCAGGATTTGGATATCTATGCTGTAAGTGATGGCAATGACGTTGAAATTCATGCCAGTAACGGTATTGATATTGTTGTGTCTGTCACTGGTGCGGCAGGTGACAGTGTCAATGTCAGTGCTGTGGATCCTTATAACCCGGGCGCATTTTCAGCGGATACAGAAACGGTGATAGCGGGAAATGGTGTTTCTGTCGGTGGCGCGGTTGACGTAACACTTGCGGATGGCATCAGCTTTACCTCTGACGTCGATAGTGTTTTTGAACGGGCACCCGTAGGGCAGTCAATTTACCTCGGGTTTCAGTTCGAGATTAAAGGCCAAGCTGAGGCGGGTGATAGTTTCAGAATAGATTACAACACAGGTGGTGTCTCGGATAACCGCAATGCTTTAGCCATGGCTGGGTTGGAAAGTGCAGGGACGGTTCAAGGTGGTGTGATTAGCTATGGTGAAGCCTATTCACAGATTATTGAAGAAATTGGCACAGTAACCAATCGGGCACGTCTGGAAGCTGATTCTGCGAAAGCCTTATTGGTTCAGTCTGAAAACAATAGAGAGTCTATCTCTGGTGTTAACCTGGATGAAGAAGCGGGTAAGCTGGTGCAGTTTCAGTCTGCTTATAACGCATCGGCACAAGTTGTATCGGTTGCCAGAGAGCTTTTTGATACGCTATTGAATGCCTTTAGATAGAGTTTAATTGAAGATAGAGTTGGGAAAAACAGGGGTGGTTTAAGTACCATCAAGTGACGCTTATGAGAATATCAACGCAGCAGCTTTTTAACCGTGGTCTGGAAGCGATTCAGGATGTTCAGTCTGATCAGCAAAAGACACAGTTACAAATATCGACGGGCAAGAAAGTCTTAACGCCTGCGGATGACCCGGTTGCTTCAACTCGAATTTTGGAGCTGAATCAGGAACTGGAGCTAAACTCTCAGTTTCAACGGAATATTGAACTGGCTCGTGGTCATTTAAACTTGCAAGACGACTTACTTGGTAGTATCAACTCAGTTGTCCAGCGTATTCGTGAATTGACGGTGACCGCAGGGAACGGTGTTCTAAACAAAAGTGATTTATCGGCGATTTCAACCGAGGTGAAGGAACGCTTGTCGCAACTTGCGGGTTTGATGAACTCACAAGATGCCAGCGGTGAATATTTATTTAGTGGCTTTCAGGGTGGTACGGAGCCCTTTCAGCAGAATGTTTCGGGTACTTACGTTTATCAAGGAGATGAGGGGAGACGTTTTGTTCAGGTCGAGCCAAATGTTACAATTGCTTCATCTGAAAATGGCAAACAAATATTTCAAGATATTGCTGTTGATAAAAATACCTTCTATACCGCTGCAAACCCTCATAACCAAGCTGTACCAGAAGCCAGAATCACGACGGGGCAAGTGATAGATCAAGAGCTTTATGACCAGTTTTATCCTGGTGATATGATAGTGACTTTCACCTCGCCTTCAGAGTTTAACGTGACTGACAAAGCGACGGGTAGATCTTATCTGGCCAATCAGGCTTATTCACAGAATGATCCGATTGTCGTCAATGGCGTTCAATTTGAGATAACCGGCACGCCTACTGCGGGTGATAGCTTCTTTATCGAATCAACTGAAAAGCAGGGCGTTCTGTCAACGATTGAGAAGTTTATCTATACCTTGGATAACTTTACTGCCACAGAAGAAGGTCGAGCGACTTTTGATGCGAACCTGGAAAGTGCCTTGATAAACCTGGATAGCGCTGAAACCTCTATTCTAGAAGCTCGAAGCCAGATTGGTGCACGTCTGAACACTGTTGAAACAACAGAGGAACAGCTTAAGGATGTGGAGCTTCTAACAGAGCAAACTCTGAGCGACCTAGAATCGGTTGACTATGCGGAAGCCGTCAGTTTGTTGTCCTTACAGCAGTTCACTTTGGAAGCTGCCTACTCCTCTTATTCTCAGGTGTCTTCACTTTCCTTATTTGATCGCTTATAAAGCGGTGGCTTTTAAGCTTTCTTCTTTGGCGCTCTGCTCCAGATGAGCGATGCAAGCCTGTAGGGTTCGGCTTACCTGAGTTTGGTCCCTAATCATGGCCAGTTTTGGCCAGGTGCAGCGTTCACCCATTTTCAAGATATAGTCTCTTTCTGAAGGGCTAGGGTTCTTCATGAACTTGGTATACCAGGAAGGCGGAAATTCAGGGTGGATATTGATGTCGCCCAAATAGTCCTGATCAAGCATCAAGGAAGCGTGATTTAGCCAAGAACTCCAAGCCTGAGAGTGAAACCGACGCTTCCCCAACTTAAGTAGAGCCTTTCCTTGAGAAAAGCTACTGCTGACCAATAGGTCGGCAAGGAAGGCTGCAAGACCATCATCCTGACGTTGAGAGACAAAAGGCACAATATGTGGGTTGGCCTGGCTGACTATAAAGTAGTTTGCATTGTGAAGCCGGCTCATTCTTTGCCTCGGAATATCGGTAGCAAAAGAGCCGTCATACCAGCGTTCACCTTTTAGATAGGCCTGCTTTTCC
>NZ_LWGA01000668.1:0-11781 GCF_001635235.1 Oleiphilus sp. HI0117
CATAAACGCCCCGCTTAACCGGCTCAAGCTCATCGATGATTTCCATCGCACGAATTTTCGGGGCACCACTTAGAGTACCGGCAGGGAAAGTCGCGCGTAATACATCAATCGGACTGGTATCGGGTTTTAGCTTGCCGGTCACGTTCGAGACAATGTGCATAACATGAGAGTAGCGCTCTATCACCATTTTATCGGTGAGCTCTACACTGCCAATTTCACTAACGCGGCCAGCATCATTTCGTCCTAAATCGATTAGCATCAAATGCTCGGCGCATTCTTTAGGATCTGCGAGTAGGTCTTTCTCTAAGGCTAAGTCTTCTTCTTCATTCATGCCGCGCTTGCGAGTACCAGCAATCGGCCGAACAGTAACTTCACCCTCTTCTACGCGCGCAAGTATTTCAGGTGATGAGCCGACAATATGAAACTCGCCCAAGTTCAAAAAGTACATATAGGGAGAAGGATTCAAACAGCGTAAGGAGCGATACAGATTCAAAGGCTCAGCAGTAAACGGAATCGACATGCGCTGTGAAATCACCGTTTGCATCACGTCACCAGAGAGTACGTATTCCTTAATGGTATCGACAGCGTCTTTAAACTTGTCTTCAGAAAATCCAGATATAAAGTCGCTTTCTTTTATGTCAGTTTGTGTGGCTTCTTGAGCCGGCTCCGCGCAGGTATTATTCCGTAAACGATGAACCAATAAATCCAGTACCGACTGAGCTATTTGATAAGCATCTTCAGTGGCAGGGTCTGCATGATGAATAAGTATCAACTTGCCACTTAGGTTATCGAATACAACCAGCTGGTCAGACACCATAAGCAAGATATCAGGTGTACCCAAAGGATCTTCAGGACAGCTGTCAGCAAGCTTTGGTTCAATGTATCGAACGGTGTCATAACCAAAGTAGCCAACCAAACCGCCATTGAAGCGTGGTAAGCCTTCTATTTCGGGCACCTTGAAACGCGTTTGGAATTCCTCAACAAAAGCTAAAGGGTCACTGCACTCGTGTCGCTCGATGATTTCGCCATCTTGCTCGAGTGTGGCTGTGGAGCCAGAAATTCTAAGTACTTGCGTACAAGGCAAACCGATGATGGAGTATCGGCCCCATTTCTCGCCACCATGAACAGACTCTAGTAAATAAGAATAGGTGCCGTTAGCGAGTTTAAGATAAGTACTTAAGGGCGTATCGAGGTCAGCCAAGACTTCACGCGTGACAGGAATGCGATTGTAGCCTTGAGCCGCTAGTTGTGAAAAATGCTCAGGTGTCATAGGGTGTTCCTAACTAAATTCATAATCTATTAATTAAAACGAAGCGGTATACAGCGCAGGAGCTGCAAATATTGAACGAGCGCGTGCTCAATTAGCTAGCTTCGCCAGCGGCAGGGAAGCAGCGCACGAAGGGCTGCGAAATTATGAACGGATGTAGACACTGAACAGTCTCTCTACTCTAATCAATTAATAGGTATAAAACGGCCTACAGATTACCTCAGGCCTGTGAGTGAATCAATAGCTCAGGGTGCATGCTAGCTCGCTATTTGAGACTCTCATAGCTTTAAATATAGCAATTTTAGCCAAGGCAGCTGCTTAAGCTAAAAAAGACTACATTTTTTTGCTAAGACAGGTATATTAATTGAGGGCTAGGAATCCTTAGCTCAATGCGAACAGGATGTTTGCAGAATCTATTTCTATACTTTTTAAAAGGACTTAAAAATGAAGAACTTTCTTAAGCGCCCAACGATGGCGCTATCTGTGTTATTGGCTTCCTCATCACTTCAAGCTTTACCTGTTTATATCAATGAGTTTCACTATGATAATCAGGGGGCTGATCAAAATGAGTTTGTTGAAATAGCAGGCTTAAGTGGTACAGACTTACTTGGTTGGCAACTCGAGTTTTATAATGGCAATAATGGCCGACGTTATATGTCATGGGACTTATCTGGTAGTTTTTCCGATCAGCAGGCAGGCTATGGTGTGTTAGCCTTTACCGGCTCTGGTGGTCTGCAAAATGGTGGCAATGATGGTATTGCCTTGGTAAATAATCTGGGCGACTTAGTACAGTTTATTAGCTACGAAGGCTCCCTTGTCGCAACAAATGGTTCAGCTTTGGGCGCCACAAGTATCGATGTTGGCGTTGTAGAGTCACCGTCTACGGCTTTGGGTAGCTCAATACAGTTAAGTGGCACAGGAGAAAGCTCTGAAGCGTTTGCTTGGGTCTTGGGGCAAGCTTCCCAAGGGGCTTTTAATACCGATCAACTTTATCAGGCGCCTATTGTTTCTGGTCCTGTCGTACCAGATATTCCGACATTCACTGAGCCGGGTTCAAACCCTGATGTGGTATCGGTACCAGAACCTGCCAGCTTAAGCCTGCTGGGCTTGGGGTTACTCTTACTTGGTCAAATACGCCGGGGCGCTAAAATGCGAAGTTAGGGGAAGTAGGCGCTCGGTTTTGCAACAAGCTGAGCGCCTTGGATGACGTTTGGGCTAGGAAATGCCAGCTAACTTGGCTCTCATTGCTGCGATGGTTGCCTGATAGTCATCGGTATTGAATATGGCTGAGCCGGCAACAAAAGTGTCGGCACCAGCTTGTGCTATCTCGGCTATATTGTTGATATTGACGCCACCGTCAATTTCCAATCGGATATCTTTACCTGAATCATTAATCAACTTGCGTGCTTGTCGAAGTTTATCGAGTGTACCAGGAATAAACTTTTGGCCGCCAAATCCGGGGTTAACGGACATGAGCAAAACCATATCGAGCTGGTCAAGGGTATGGTCAAGGTAGTGTAAGGGGGTAGCCGGGTTAAAAACTAAGCCCGCCTTGCAGCCACCATCTTTGATGAGTTGTAATGAGCGATCAATATGCTCAGAAGCCTCTGGATGAAAGGTGATATAGGTCGCACCAGCATCGATAAAGCTTTTGATCATATCATCGACTGGCTTCACCATTAGGTGAGCATCAATTGGAGCTGTCACGCCGTGCTTTCGAAGCGCCTCACAAACCATTGGGCCAATTGTCAGGTTAGGGACATAATGATTATCCATCACATCGAAGTGAACGATATCAGCACCGGCTTCGAGAACATTCTCGACTTCTTCACCTAGGCGTGCAAAGTCGGCAGAAAGAATAGAGGGGGCGATCAAAAATTGGCTCATGGTTTCCTCGGAATTAATAATTTGCGCTATTCTAACGTAGAAGCGCTGGTGCGAATAGTTTAGTTGCCGATAAGTAAAGTGTTAAGCCTATTGATGATAGGTTTGTGCCTCCGAGTGTCACTAAGATGAGTTTTTATATGAAATGGTTTTGCCTTGCTCTTGTTACTCTTATATTCAGTTCTAGCATGGTGCTGGCGGAAGATGCACCTGACGCCTCTGAAGGCAAAGAAGAAAGTGAAACCAAGAGTGAGGCGCTTAGAGTTGGACATATAGATCTAGATAAGGTGACTCAGCAAGCCCTGATATCGGAATTGAGGCAAAAAGAAGTAGTTTGGCTGGATGTTGAGTACCCCATACCTGAAGGTGGTTCTTCTGCTGGAAGTGTTCAGGTTCTGGCTTTACAAAGACCTTCTCAAAAGCCGCAACAACATGGTGCTGTTTTATTGGTTCCTGGTATCGGCCAGCATGCGGACTGGCCTCAAGTAATAAGGCCTGTACGCAGTGGGCTTCCAGAGGCGGGTTGGTATACCTTGGCGCTCTCATTACCAGGCGCTTCCATAGACAAAGTCCCAGAGCGAGCTTTACCAGTAAAGAAATTTGATGAGCTTGAACTAAGCCCTGCTTTGGCAGAAGCATTAAACAACAAGACAGCCAAAAACGAGGATAGTGGAAAAGATAAGTCAGATGGTGAGGCGGAAAAAAGTGAGCAAGCGGCAGACAAAGACGATGCAGTTACCGAAGACAGTTCTGATCCAGATAAACCTGTTGATATAGACCTTGCCGATAAAGAAAAGCAGCTAAAAGCAATTCCCTACCAAGACAAAGCGCTTGCGCACGTGAACGCTGGTATTTCGTACTTACAGCAGCAAGGCTATCAGAATATTGTTTTGTTAGCCTATCGCGCTTCAGCCAACATTGCCTTTGAGTATCTCAAGCAAAAGCAGGGGACATTTAGTAATAAAGGCTTTGCTCTGGTACTGGTTGACCCTGAGTTTGATGAACCTTTACAAGTCGATCTGGCAGAGCATTTAGGGCAAAACTTCCAGCCACCCGTCTTGGAGATGGTTAATTCGGTGGAAGATGAAAGTTCTGTCAAAGCGCGCTTGGCATCGGCAAACGTGGCTGGCGCAATTAACTATATGCAAGTGGACTATGCGTTTAATTTATCTGAAGGGCCACAGAAAAATTTGGTTCGACGAATTCGTTATTGGCTTGAGAAATATGCACCGGGTATGATTGTAGGTAATCGTTCCCGTTAAGTCGGCGAAGTAGCTGGACGGTAAGTTCATAGACGCTACAGATTACAATGCAGGGCATGACATAGCCAAACATGCGTTTAGGTGATCACTTTCCTTCATAGGCATCAGGCGAGTTTCCAGCCATGTCCTGCCTATCGAGCACGCCGACATCCAAGACAGGAGACGCATCAATATGCTGTGCATCCATCATTTGGGCAACGCGTTGCAGACTTGAAATAATCATCGTTTGCTCCCACTCCTGAAGGTCATTAAATTGTTTGGCAAATTGGTCCTGGAGAGGGGTGGGGGCATCCTTTAAAACTTCTAAGCCCGCATCGGTTAAGTAGGCGTGGACCTTACGCTTATCTTCCTTGGACCTTTCTCGATAGACAAATTCGCGCTTTTCCAAGCGGTCAAGAATGGTTGTGACGGTAGCTTGGCTCAAGCTCATGTCATGTGCCAGTTCACCAATGCTCACTTCGCCCTTATTTCTTATCGTTTGCAGCAAGAGAATCTGTGGTGCTGTTAGCCCGGTTGTTTTGGCTAAATGTTTGGAGTGGAGGTCTGTCGCCCGAATAACGCGACGAAGGGAAACCAAAACTTCTTCGATATGATCCAATGGACAGTCCTCATAAACTTGGTATTAAGTAGCAGAGGTCTCTCAAAGCCCCTCTAATAAGATAACTAGATTATCCCTATGCAAGACTGTTCCTACAACATTTTTTGAGGAATCTGCTTCGATATTGATTTTGCTTGGCTCAACTAGAAAGATTTCGCCCACGTGCTCGACGGCTATTCCAGCGGCGCCACGGCTTGAGTCTAGAATGAGAATTCTTTGATGGGCTTCTGCAGTGCTTACCTGTATATGTTTCTCAGCAGAAAGTACCGGAACGATTTCACCGCGAACATTTAAGATGCCTGCTATTTCGGGGTTTGACCCAGGAACAGGGGTTGGTTCTCGATAGGTAATTATCTCTCTGACCAGCTTAACCTCATATGCATACGTTTCTTCAGCAAGAGAGAAGCTTACATATTGTATGGCTGAATCAGCTGGCATATTCCTTCCAAATTCTTTCGCAGGTTTTAGTATTATTATATTTAGTGTACTATATTTAGATCTCAAAATACTTTTTGCATTAAATCGCTCATATTAGTGAAAATATAAGGCTTTAAGGCGCATAAAATTGTAACAGCTAGTAAAAAGTAGCATAAATACAGGCAAGTTATACATAGATGTCTAAAAATAAATGTTTAGACATCTAAAATAATAAATTATGAATCAAACCACACTTAGAAGACCGCTAGATACTGATGGCCGATCAGTATTTGCGCTCATAGACCGATGCCCACCTCTGGACACTAACTCAGCGTACTGCAACTTGCTGCAGTGCAGTCATTTCGCTAGCACCTCAGTGATAGCGATAGACGATGACAAGACACTTGGCTTTATATCCGGCTATGTCATTCCCGACCGGCAAGACACTTTATTTATTTGGCAGGTCGCCGTTGATGAGCGTGCTCGCGGTCAAGGTCTTGCTAAGCGAATGCTCAAAGATATTGTGACGCGGCAAGAATGCGCTCAGGTCACTCACTTGGAAACGACCATTACAGCTGACAATAAAGCCTCATGGACTTTATTTGAAAGCTTCGCAAAGGATTTTTCTGCTCCCTTAGCCAAATCTGAAATGTTTAGCAAAGATACGCATTTTGCTGGCTTGCATGACACGGAATTTCTGGTCCGAATCGGTCCATTTAGTTCCTAACCTCGCACACTAAATAAGACTCGCACCAAACATCCTATGGAGGATGCTAATGAAAATATTTGATGAAATTGAATCTGAAGTTCAGAGCTATGCTCGTTCTTTCCCTCGTGTTTTTAATCGCGCTAAGATGGAACACCTCTACGATGAGGAGGAAAATGAGTATCTAGACTTTCTGGCGGGTGCGGGAACAATTAACTACGGGCATAACAATCCGCTATTTAAGCCTCTCTTAATGGACTACATTGAGAATGATGGTATTACGCATGGCCTGGATATGCATACCAAGGCGAAAGGTGAATTTCTAGAGGCTTTTAATGAGAAGATTCTAAAGCCTCGGGATCTCGATTATGTTATGCAGTTTACTGGTCCGACTGGTACCAACGCAGTTGAAGCGGCTTTAAAGCTAGCGCGTAATATTAAAGGCCGTCAGAACATTATTTCTTTCACCAATGGTTTTCATGGCGTTAGCCTTGGCTCTCTGGCTGCGACGGGTAACTCTCATCATCGTGGCGCGGCGGGTGTCAGCTTAGGCGGCGTAAGCCGCGTGCCTTATGACGGCTACTTAGGTGACGAGATTGATACCACAGCTTATCTTGATAAAGTGCTTTCAGATTCCAGCAGTGGCATCGACAAGCCCGCTGCAGTGATTGTTGAAACTGTGCAAGGTGAAGGCGGTATCAATGCGGCTAGTTTTGAATGGTTGCGTAACTTAGAAAAAGTCTGCCGAAAGCATGATGTACTGCTTATCATCGATGATATACAGGCGGGTTGCGGTCGTACTGGCACCTTCTTTAGCTTTGAAGAAGCAGGCATTAAGCCCGATATGGTGACCTTATCGAAATCACTTGGCGGATACGGCTTACCTTTTGCTGTTGTTTGATTTAAGCCAGAGCTGGACCAATGGAAACCAGGAGAGCATAACGGTACGTTTAGAGGCAACAATTTTGCATTTGTAACCGCGAAAGCCGCCATTGATCATTACTGGTCTGACGACAAGTTCTCTAATGAGATTAAGCAAAAAGGCGAATATATTAAATCGCGCCTGGAAAAGATTGTCGACTTGTATGGCGACGGAAATTTCACGACCTGTGGACGCGGCATGTTTCAAGGGATTAACTGTGTAAACGGTGAGATCGCTGGCAACATTACACGCAATGCTTTTCAGCAGGGGCTTATCATTGAGACAAGCGGTGCTGATGATCAGGTGGTTAAATTTTTATGTCCTCTCGTAATCAGTCAAGACTCTCTCAAAAAGGGTATTGATATTGTTGAGCAAGCGATCAAAGAGGTTTGTGCTAAAGAAGACCAAATCCCTGAAGATAGCGACTATTTTGATGATGCGAAGATGGCAGGCTAATCGTCAGTATTTAATGGCTTAGTCATCATGCTATTTTAGGCGTCACGTTATTTAACTGGATAAAGAGAAACAAGGTAAAAAAATGATCGTAAGAAAACTGAGTGAAGCGGAAAATTCATCAAGACGCATTGTCTCTCCTGATGGCAATTGGGAAAGTACGCGTATGCTATTAAAAGATGACCAGATGGGGTTTTCGTTTCACATCACGACTATCTATGAAGGCGCAGATTTTCAGATGCACTATCAAAATCATTTGGAGTCGGTTTACTGCATGTCAGGTGAGGGTGAGATAGAGAATTTGGAAGATGGAAAAGTGCACCCGATCTCTGCAGGCACGATCTATGTTCTGGATAAGCATGACAAGCATATCCTAAGAGCATTTAAAGAAATGAAGATGGCATGCGTCTTCAACCCTCCGCTTAATGGCAAGGAAGTACACAACAAGGAAGGTGCCTACGAATTAGAAGCGGATACTATTGAATAATATATATTGAGTACCTAGTTCTATCCCAATTGATAACAATAAATGAAAGGGCTTTGCTGATGAGCGTACCTAACCCTAACGATAAATATGGCATTCACAGTACTGACTACAGCGTTGGGCAGCACAATGTTCAACGCTGGGGTTTTGATATTCATAACCCGGTATTTGCTGTGAGTTCCGGGCTGATATTGTTATTTTTAGTAGCCACACTGCTAACTGATTCAGCGACCGCAAAAGCTGCATTAGATGGTCTTAAATGGGATATTATTGGTGCTTTCGATGGTTTGTTTATTTGGGCAGGCAATATTTTTGTGTTGTTCTGCCTGGCGCTTATTGTTTCTCCTTTCGGCAAGGTTCGCTTAGGAGGCAATGAGGCAAAAGCAGAGCATTCTACGCTAACATGGCTAGCGATGTTGTTTGCTGCAGGCATGGGCATCGGGCTGATGTTCTGGGGAGTAGCCGAACCTGTTTCCTATTATACCGGCTGGTACAAAACGCCTCTCAATGTGGCAGCAAACACGCCCGAAGCGGCGAGTATGGCCATGGGCGCGACGATGTATCACTGGGGAATTCACCCCTGGGCGATCTATGGCGTCGTTGCGCTTTCCTTAGCTTTTTTTACCTACAACAAAGGGCTTCCACTCTCTATTCGATCCGTTTTTTACCCGCTGCTAGGAGAGCGTACGTGGGGATGGCCTGGCCACATTATCGATATTCTTGCAGTACTTGCGACACTCTTTGGTCTAGCCACATCTTTAGGGCTAGGGGCGCAGCAAGCGGCGAGCGGTATTAATCACGTGTTTGGCACTGATGGCGGTATCGGCTTACAGATTTTAGTTATCGTGGGTGTGACTGCCTTAGCTATCATCTCGGTCGTTAGAGGCTTGGAAGGTGGTGTGAAGTTACTAAGTAACGTGAATATGGTGATCGCCTTTGTATTATTGATTTTTGTTGCAATGGTAGGCTTAGCTGTAGCGCTGGGGAATGTTCCCACTACGATTGGTGCGTACCTTGAGAATATAATACCGCTTAGTAATCCGCACAATCGAGATGACGAAGCCTGGTTTCAAGGTTGGACGGTGTTCTATTGGGCCTGGTGGATATCATGGTCGCCTTTTGTCGGAATGTTTATTGCGCGTATATCTAAAGGCAGAACTATCCGCGAATTCCTCTGTGCCGTGCTACTCGTGCCAACCGCAGTGACTGTAATATGGATGTCGGTCTATGGTGGTATTGCCATCGATCAAGTTGTGAACGGTGTCGGTGAGCTTGGAGCAAATGGTCTAACGGATGTCCCGCTTGCCATGTTTCAGATGTTCGATGAGCTGCCCATGAGTCAGCTTCTATCGATGATCGCTATTCTCCTTGTATTGGTATTCTTTATTACTTCTTCCGATTCAGGGTCTTTGGTCATTGATAGCATTACAGCAGGTGGCAAAATTGATGCGCCCGTACCCCAACGTATCTACTGGGCAACTATTGAAGGCGCAATCGCGGCTGCCTTGTTATGGATAGGAGGGACCGAAGCAATACAAGCGCTGCAAGCAGGTGCTATCTCTTCAGGGTTGCCATTTACCTTTGTGTTGCTTGCGATGTGCGTTAGTTTGTTGATGGGGCTCAGAACTGAGCCTAAGTATTACTCATAACACGATCACGTTTGCTTTGTTAAGGTTAGATTAAATACTTAATGAAGCAGACGTCCGCTTTTAGGGTAATAGTTTAGGCTAAGGATTGTTATCGTTTGTTTGTGCTTCTTCAGAGGGAGTCTGGGGTTTGTCTTTATTGTCGTCACTTAAATCTTGCAGAAGCTTGGCATAATCACTGGCAGTCTTACCGGTAATCACTTCAAGGCGACGAATTTTCTTGTCGAACTCATCTTTAACTTTTTTTAACTCGTTATGCAATTCAACAATGTCGTGTTCATTGTTATCGATATCGGACTTATACTTTTCGAGCTTTTTCAAGGTCGTCTCGAAAACCTTCAAGCCCTGTCGTTGGCGATTGGCTGCTTGTGCTTCTTCCTCAATAATGCCATTTTTACTGGCATCAATCTTAGTACGTTTTACCAGAATAAGCCCTTTGATATCTTGAACTCGGCGAGACAGGACTCGCACGGCATCATTTGGATGACTGTAAAGTTGTTTAAGTTCGCCGTCGATGAGGGCTTGTTTTTCAGCTTCAATTTTCTGTAGGCGCTCTTGTTCTAGGGCGGCGTCTCGGGCAGCAATTTGCTCGGCTGTTAGTTCTGGCGCGACAACTTGGATAACTCTGCCCTGTCTATTCAAAATATCGTAGCCTTTTTTGACATATTCAGGAGGAATAGTCTGATTGAGCACATAGGTTCCCTGATTGTCTTTATACCGGTATAGTTGCGCCGCAGATGCATGCGTAGCCACCAAAGAAAGACTGCATAGCAGTAGCAGGGCAACCACGGCTAGCCGCTTGCCAGTATGCTTGAAGATATAAGGTCGTCGTGAAGTATGAATCATTCTAATATCTAAATATTTTTCGGATATCCAAAGTATATCTGATTTTTTTATGCTTTTGTGTTGCAAGAAATTTAATTTATTGAGTGTTTGTTCAGCAATATGCAAAGAGTGGCATTTTCTCTGTTGAGCACTGATAAAAGAGTTTTTATATGGAATTTCTAATTGAACAAGTTGTGCTGTTTTGCGTATCGATTATTGCAAACGGCTTGAGTGCGATGGCTGGTGGAGGCGCTGGCTTGTTACAGTTTCCTGCTTTGCTCTTTCTTGGTTTGGGTTTTACTGTCGCCTTGGCTACGCATAAAGTCGCCAGCGTTGCTTTAGGCGTTGGGGCGACTTTACGCCATATTAGAGAGAAACAGTTGAGCTTGGCTTTTGCTAGTCATATTCTGCTTTTCGGGTTGCCAGGCGTGATACTCGGTGCCTTATTGATTCTCTCTGTTCCCGATGAACTAGCCAAGCAAGCTTTAGGGGTCTTAACGATAGCTTTGGGTTTGTACTCTGTATTTAAACCGGAGCTGGGGATGACGACGACGACCAAGGTATTTAAGCGTATTCATTGGCTGATTGGCGGCTTGGTACTGTTTTTAATCGGTGTTTTGAACGGCTCGATTACCTCAGGAACAGGCCTGTTCGTTACCTTGTGGCTGGTGCTTTGGTATGGCTTGGAGTACCAGCGAGCGGTTGCCTATACCTTGATTTTGGTGGGATTGTTTTGGAATGGTGTGGGGGCGCTTACGCTGGCCTTACAGACCGAGGTTAAGTGGTCGTGGGTACTTCCTTTGGTTTTGGGGGCTTTAGCTGGAGGCTACCTTGGAGCGCATCTATCGATCGCCAAAGGAAATAAAATTGTTAAGCGCTGTTTTGAAGTAGTGACCATTTTGGTTGGGGTGTCTTTGCTGGTGTAGAGACAGATACTCATCTGCCAGCAAACAAACTTGTCTAGGTCGCAGGCCGCTCCGTGACCTCTGTGGTGAGTGCTTATCTGGGTTTCGTTCTTTAAGAGATCAAACACTTGAACCACAGAGAACACCGAGCGCTTCGCTGCACAGAGAAGACATGGAGAAAAACATTTTTAGTTTTTATCTCTTCTCTGTGTAGGCCGAAGGCCTCTCTGTACCCTCTGTGGTTAATGGTTTTTTGGGTTTAGTTCTTTAAGAGATCAAACACTTGAACCACCGAGAACTTCGCTGCACAGAGGTTATGATCAATCAAGCAATCCCAAACTGTGATCTATATGCAGAAACGGCATCCGCGTACTGCGATAAACTTGCATCATCCTGAATGTAGTCTAATACT
>NZ_LWGA01000669.1:0-9185 GCF_001635235.1 Oleiphilus sp. HI0117
AGCCTTTCACGCTTTGTGATTAAGAAACCCGGCTTTTGCCGGGTTTCTTGCGTTTGGGGCTAAGTACTTGAGGCATGTCTCAAGAAAACCCTGCAAAGGTATGAAAAACCGTTAATAAAGGTAGATTTATCATATTAAATAGTCTGTAATTGGTCGCTTTTTAGAGCAGTAGGCTCCCTACCGGGCGGCTTAGGTATATAAGCATGATAGGTTCTCGGTAGTTTTCAGTATCTCTTGTACTGAAGTGGGTCAAATAATAGGACTTGGTCTTTACGCGTGTTGAAAAAAACAATTCTGTATCTTCTTGTTTTCTTATTGGCCTTTAGCGTTTTTGTGCTGGCTAAGGCTCCAGCGCGTGTGATTTGGGAGGGAGTTGTAGAGGCTGATCCTTCTGTAACTAATTCTCTTCGCTCTGTTGGTGTTTCGGTAAAAGGCATTGAGGGGACTATCTGGGATGGTCGTGCTTTGGTTCAGTATAAAGGCATTGCCTCAATAGTTGATTGGAATGTGAAATTATCTGAACTATATGCCTTATCACTTCCCGTTAAGCTTGATATTGATAGCCAAGCGGGCGAATTGGAGGCTGTGATTACGGTGGGCATGTCTGACATCGCTGTGACGGTTTCTCGTGGTGACCTAGACTTATCTATGCTAAGCCCAGCGCTGAGGGCGCAACGAGTCACCCTGGATGGTCAGCTATTGTTAAAGGATATACAGCTGCTAGCTGAAGATAATATGCTGCGATCAGCTGCAGGTATGATCTCGTGGTCTGGTGGCGATATTGCCTATCCTGCTCAACGCGCTATACATCAACGTAGCTTTCCTCCTTTTAGGGGGGTGATAGAAACTAGCGAAACTGGGGAAATAAAAGCAGGTGTTCGTGATAGTGGCGGATCGTTTGATGTCATTGAAGCGACGGTGAGCCCAGAGGGTGAAGCGCTAGTTAAAGTGAAAAGACGCTTATTGGATTTGGCTGATGAGCATTGGCCCCAAAACTCCAAAGAAGAAGATGTCGTGTTTAAAGTGAAAAAGAAAATTTATTAGGCTGGTGAATAATTTGATAACGCTAGGGTCAGGAACAATTGCTAGGATTCAGTCACTGTTGGCTGTGACTTTGCTTGTTTATGTCGCTTATCTGGGGGCTGGAGTGTTTTGGTATTCACTGGCTTCTTCGGATGAGCGCGCTTTAGTGTTGCCTCAGAATAAAGTTGTTACAGCTAAGAAAAGCCAGGGGCGAGATGCCAGGTTAGCTGACTATCATTTATTCGGACAAGTAGGAAAACAGGTAGTTAAAAAGCAGGATAAACCAAAAGAAGCGCCTAAGACCAGCTTAAGGTTAGCATTAAAAGGTGTTTTTATGTCAGAGCAGGCTGGCGCATCGGGTGCTATAGTAGAAGAGATTGGCAAGAAGGCGGATTACTATGGCATAGGTGATGCCCTACCAGGCAGGGCCACTTTGGAAGAGGTATATAGTGATCGTATTCTCTTGAGGCGTAACGGAAGGCTAGAAACTTTGGCTTTTGAAGAAAAGAAGAGCATCAAAGGCAGTAGCAGTTTTTCTAAGGTAACGCCGGTTAAAGCCCAGCCGAAAAGAAGAGCAAGGGTGGAATCAGTAGAAACGCCTCAGCAATTTATGGATGAGGCTGCAGAGCGCTTACAGGAAGATCCTGTCGCTGCATTGGGCTCAGTTGGGCTGAAAGCTTCTTCAGAGGGGTATGTTTACCAAGGTGGAAACCCAATGTTGTCGGGGCTAAATCTTAACAAGGGTGATGTGATACGCTCGGTGAATGGTCATAACCTTGGTGATATTCAGCGCGATAAAGAGTTAATGAAAAGTCTCTATGAGCAAGGTAGTTTGGAAGTAGAAGTGATGCGAGATGGCGCCAGCTTTTATATTAACTACCCTTTGAGATAAAAAAATTGCGGGCTCAAGCCCAGTAATGCAAATGACTTAAGTGTAAAGTGATTGTTATGAAGTCTACATTAGGAAAGAACATGTTCAGTATGGTCCGTCTCAGGTTGGTGCACTTGGTTGTTTGTGCCGCGCTGGTATTTAGCGGGAGTGCCTTCGGTGAGGAGCAAACCTGGAAGGTAAATCTGAAGGATGCGGATGTCAGAGCATTTGTTAGTCAGGTTGCCGATATAACAGGTTATAGCTTTGTTATTGACCCTCGAGTTAAGGGTAAGGTCACGGTTATTTCTAATGCTTCAATGAATAAATCTGCTGTTTACGAAATGTTTTTATCCGTCTTGGGGGTGCATGGCTTTGCAGCGATACCTGGCCAGGAAGTGATCAAGATTGTCAGACAAAATGATGCCAAGCAGAGTGCTCAGAACGATCGTTTTTTGAAAAAGGTACCATCAGAGCAAATCGTTACGCGGGTAATTCAGGTTAACAATGCTCGTGCTTTAGAGTTGGTTCCGATTCTTAGACCGATGGTGGCAAAATATGGACACCTTGCGGGTGTCGCAGCTGCCAATGCTTTGATTATTAGTGATCACCTGGCGAACATAAAACGAATTAGTAAGATTATTGATGAGCTGGATAGCCCTTCTAAATATGAACTTGAAGTTGTTCAGCTTAAAGAAGCATGGGTTGGTGATATGGTAAAGCTCTTAGAAGAGTTAGCACCTAGCGAGCTGAGTAAAGCTAAAGGAAAAAGTGGCGGCAATAAATTTAGTGTTGTTGCAGATCAGCGCAGCAATCGGCTTATCCTTCGAGGCGATGAGGCATTCCGGGAGAAAATGCGAGAGTTGATAGCCAAACTGGATCAACCTTCATCCACGGGTGGTAAAACCAAGGTAGTCCGACTTAAACATGCGGATGCTGGAGAGTTAGCTGAGTTGTTAAAGGGGCTAATGGGCGATATTAGTAGTGAGGGTGCTAAGGGTAAGGGTAAAAGCCAATCTTCAGAAGCGAGTGTTTATGCTGATGAAGGTTTGAATGCGCTGGTTATTAGAGCAGAACCTTCAGTGATTCAGGAGCTCGATGGTGTCATTGAGCAACTTGATGTTCGCCGAGCTCAGGTACTGATCGAGGCTGCGATAGTTGAAATTAAAGATGACCTGAATGACAAACTTGGTATTCAGTGGGCCTTGTATGATCAGGGTGCATCGGTTCCAGGTGTATTTACAAACTTCTCTGATGCGGGAATTGCGACGGCGAATGTATTGTCAGCGTTGATCGCGCAAGATAGCAGTGATGATGGTGATCTTAACGTCTCAGGTATTGGTGCGAGTGATGGTATTACCGCAGGTTTTGGGCGAACAAGTGAAAGTGGTGTAAGCTGGGGTGGCCTGATCCAGGCGCTTGAAGGTGATGCTAGCGCAAATGTTCTTTCTACACCTAAAGTGATAACCATGGATAATCAGGAGTCATCTATCATTGTTGGTGAGAATGTTCCAATTATCACAGGTCAGTCTACTTCTTCCGGTGCTGGAACGTCGGACCCGTTTACTACGATTGAGCGTCAGGATGTCGGTGTTAAGTTGATTGTGACGCCAAGTATCAGTGATGGCAATTTAGTTCGTTTGGAAATTGAACAGGAAATATCAGGCGTTTCTCCGTCAACGGCTGGAGCCGATATTATTACCTCGAAACGTCAGATTAAGACGAATGTTCTGGCTGATGATGGCGAGACTATTGTTCTGGGCGGCCTAATTCGTGATGACGAAACTTACCAAGAAAGCAAGGTTCCATTGCTGGGTGATATTCCCTGGTTAGGTGCTTTATTTAGAAGTACTCAGAAGGTTGTAAATAAGCAGAACTTGGTGGTATTCCTAAAACCAACGATTTTACGTGATAAAGCGGCCAATAAGGCTGTTGCCGTTGAGAAGTTTGATCAGCTATGGAATTTGAACTTGGCGATCAAGGAAAGCAATGGTGAAGATACTGAAGATTTAGTTAAACCTCAGCTTGATAGCGTATACCAAGGCATGCAGGTTAAGTAAAAGCCTTCAAAGGCTGAGTATTTATTTTCTTGAATAAAAAAGGGAGAGTCAGAGACTCTCCCTTTTTTGTTTTAAAGACTCTTGTTCAATAAACGGTGACACCCATTTCAATGAAACCTACTTTAAGGTCTTCGATATCGTAAGCAGTTAAGCCTAGGTATTCTAATATGTCATCTTGGCTATCTTCCCATTCCGGGTCGCTATCTTGTAGGCCAAGTACTTTGTAGTTTCCGCAAATATGCTCAGCCAGTTTAAGAACTGCCAGCAAGGTTTTCTGCTGCTGGTTTTTGCCGTCTTTAACTGCAAACACTTGCTTGGTGTTATGGTGTTCGGCAATAACTTGGCAGATATGCTCAGGGAGGTTCCATGACTTGGCGGTGAAATAACCGACGACACAGTGATTGGTGTTGAATTTTTCATTCTCTAAGTCAATGACTCGCTCATGCTGGCCGGAATAAGTTTTTTCCATGACGGTGATATAATCATCGAAGCGTGAAAGCATGAGAGGAATACCCGCATTATGGAACAAGCCTAATGCATAAGCTTCGTCTGGCGTGCGGTAGCCGACTTTTTTGGCAACCGCTGCGCAGACCATCGCTATGTCGTTTGCGGTATCCCAAAAAGAGGTTAATTCAATGATGGCTTCATCTGACATTTCACCTTTGATTGCCAGGCCATTCAAGATATTAATAACGGTATGAATACCCAGTAGTGATACCGCTTGCTCAATGGAGGTGATTTTATTTGCCAGACCATAAAATGGTGAATTAACAAATTTCAGCATGGTGCCGGATAAGCCAACATCCTTCGCGATTAAATTGGCTATTCGTTGAATATCCGGGGCCGGCATGATCTGTTCCATTTGTAAGTCCACAAGAATCTGGGGTTGTGGAGGTACATGAATGCCTTGAAGAATTTTTTTGACCTGGGCTTCGGTGAGTTGGTTGCTCATAATTTGCTGCTGCCTGTGACTTGCTTTATTACAAATACTGATAATTAACCTAGTAATTGTAGGATGAATTGAGAAATAAGCTAACGATGAGCAGAATAAAAATGGGCCTAAATCGGCTTGCTTGATATACTGCCGCCCAATTCAAGCTAACTAAAATATCGAGAGGTGTACGATGACTGACCAGCCTAAAACGCTTTGCCTGAATAAAGGGGCTGACAAGAGACTAAAACAGGGTCACCTCTGGATATATAGCAATGAGATTGATACCAAGCAAAGTCCCTTAAAACAGTTTGCGCCAGGCGAACAAGCTATTGTGGTCAACCAGGCGGGTAAAGCGATTGGCCGGGCTTTTATTTCTCCTGCATCACTCATCGCTGGTCGAATGATTAGCCGGGACCCTGCACAGGCAATGGACCAGTCTTTGCTCAGGCACAGGTTAAAGATCGCTTTGTCCCTCAGAGAGCAAGCCTTTGATGGGAATTCTTATCGCTTGGTTTATGGTGATAGTGATATGTTGCCTGGCCTGGTGATTGACCGCTTTAAAGACGTATTTGTTGTTCAGATTTCGAGTGCTGGAATGGAGTCTTTAAAGGATGAAATCGTTTCGGCACTTGAGAAGGTTTGTCGACCGAAAACGATTTTGTTTAAAAATAATGGCAAGATGAGATCTGCCGAGAATCTCGAGTCCTATGTTTCGCTTGCTATGGGAGAGGAGCTTGAAGACGCCGAACTGGAAGAGAACGGTGTTCGTTTTCTTGCACCAGTTATGAAGGGGCAAAAAACAGGCTGGTTTTATGATCACCGCATGAATCGGGCGCGCTTAAAAGACTATGTTAAAGGTAAGCGCGTGCTGGACTTGTATAGCTATGTGGGCGGTTGGGGAGTTCAAGCCGCTGCATTTGGGGCTGAGTCGGTTACCTGTGTAGATAGCTCTTCAATGGCGCTTGATTACGTTGAGAAGAATGCGGCACTAAATGACTTGTCTGACAAGGTAAGTTGTATTGAGGGTGATGTCTTTGACGTGTGCAAGCAGTTGAAGCTTGAAGGTGAGAAATTTGATGTTGTTATCGCTGATCCACCAGCATTTATTCCTAAGCGTAAGGACCAGAAAGCGGGTGAGATTGCTTATCAACGTTTGAATCAGCTTGCGATGCGCCTGCTAGAAAAAGATGGTTTACTGGTTTCTGCGTCGTGTTCTATGCACCTTTCGCGAGAAGCCTTGATGAAAGCTATTGCGGTAAGTGGCCAGACTTTGGAAAAGCGCTTACAAGTAATTGAGCAGGGCGGCCAAGGTGCAGATCACCCAATACTGCCAGTAATTCCGGAAACAGAATACCTGAAATCAATTTTCGTCAGAGTTTTGCCAGCATCGTAGTTTGATTAAATGAAAGTGCGATGCAGGGCTTAGTTTTGTCTCGTGCTTTCTAGTGTTTCAATGACGCGATTTGCAAGGCTTATTCTTGCGGCGATACTACTCTTGGTATCGTGCATAGCTTGCTTGCCGATCAGCATTTGAATTTGCCGACAGGCTTCGAGTTCTACTTCAGCAATTTGACGAAGTGATGCTCTGAGTTCTTCTTCAGGAATGGTGGCAAGTGCTGCTGGATAGTAGCCATCGAGCCTGTTCCAAGAAACGCTAAAAGCTTCGATATCTTGTTTGAGCAGTTTGCTTAGGAGTTTGAGGTATTTTGCTCTACGCTTGGCGCTTTGGTTCTGACTTTTGCTAGTGTTCTCGATTGAAAAGTCTGCAACGATTCTCGGGTTTCCACTCTCGCCAAAAAGCATAAACTCTAAAGCATGAAAGCCTAAGGCAACATAGGCAGAATCTCCGAGTAAATGCTCCTGATTAAGGCTATCCTTGGTCAATTCGATTTCAGAGTGAATTAAACCGCTTAGCGGGTAGCCTTGGACCTTATCTAAATAGCCAGGAATCAAAGGGTACTGATCAATGCGGTTGTGGTTCGTATGAACGAGTTCAGGAGAGCTGAGAGTCACATCCAAAACCGGATGTATGATGTTCAGGCTTTTTAGCCATTGTCTAAGAAGTCTAGTCGAGATATATGTATCGTGAGCTAGACTCCACTGCTGATGAGCTTCCTGTAGAGATTCTTTCGATGGCTGAGTCGTTAGTTTGTCGATAGAACTTTGTAGCTTAGCGGCTGCGTTGCTGGTTTCAGTAAGTAATCGATTACTCTCTTTAACCATTTGGTCGATCAAAGAGGTGGAGAGTGTTGCGATTTGACGGTTGCCAATATCTGACGATTGCTTGTTTATTGCTGAGCTTGTTTTGCTGGATGTGATATCTGGCGTTGAGGGTTCACTGCAGCCGAATAGCGCTAAACAACAGAAAGTGGTGAATAAGCCCCTGATCATGTCTTTTTTCTTAGCTTCTGAGAGTTTGTATTGGCCAGCCATTTTGTTCACTATATTCTCTTAAGGTGTCATCCGGGTCGATAGAGACTGGCGTGCTGACCAGCTTTAATAAAGGCAGGTCATTATGTGAATCGCTATAGAAAAAAGAACCTTTGAGTGTATGGTGATTCGTCTCTAACCACTCGTTCAAACGCGTAATTTTCCCTTCTTTAAAGCTGGGTGTGCCGCTTACCTTGCCTGTATATCGACCGTCGACTTGCTCGGGAAGGGTCGCTATCAGTGTATCAATGCCAAAAGCCTGAGCAATAGGCTCAGTAACAAAGTGGTTTGTGGCGGTAATAATCAGGAGAGTATCTCCGGCAGCTCTGTGTTTTTCAACAAGCTTGATTGCCTTATCAAGCATAAGTGGTTTGATTTTCTCCAGAAAAAACTCTTCTCGCCATTTCAGCAGTTGCTCTGTCGGATGTGCGGCGAGTGGGCGAAGCGCGAATGACAGGTATTTGAGGATGTCGAGTTCACCATTTTGGTAATCCAAAAGAAATTGATCATTGGCCTCTTTGTAAACTTGAGCGTCGACAATAGACTTTTCGACGAGAAATTCGCCCCAGGCATGGTCGCTATCACCCGCGATTAATGTGTTGTCTAAGTCGAAAATTGCCAGTGCCACTTATGTACTCCCCCGAGAGTGTTTTATGCTAAATAACGACCAATCACAAAGGGTCGATTTCGATGAATAGAAAATCATATCAGATCATCTCTTTAAAAACTCATTAAGATCTTAAAAGTAGTCTAGAATTGATTGATATATCTAGCATAATTAATTATTTGCCCGCTCATGGGTTTGCTGTATCGGGCAAATTCTGAAAGAATGAAGGCAATGTAAATATCTATAGACGGGAAATTAGAGAGTGATAGATTCTGACGGTTTCAGATTAAATGTCGGAATTATTCTCGCAAACGAATTTAATGAGGTACTTTGGGCAAGGCGAATCGGACAAAATTCTTGGCAGTTTCCGCAAGGTGGAATCAAAGTTGATGAGACTCCTGATGAAGCACTTTACCGTGAATTGAATGAAGAAATAGGTTTGCAGCCTTCAGATGTACAGATTGTGGCCAAAACAAAGGGTTGGTTACGCTATCGATTACCCAAGAAAATGATTCGCCATAACTCCTTACCGTTATGCGTCGGACAGAAACAAAAGTGGTATATGTTACGCATGCTGAGTGCTGACTCAAGCATATCTGTAGATCGGAACGTGAGCCCCGAGTTCGATCGTTGGCAGTGGGTAAGTTATTGGTATCCGCTGGGTCAGGTTGTCTCATTTAAGCGAGAGGTATACCGAAGAGCAATGAAAGAGTTATCAACTGACTTATTTAAGAACTAAGCCACCTATTGGAAACGTGGGCATAATATAAAGGGTATTAAATGCTAAGCATACTTCGCAGTATTGTTCAGGAAGTGAATAGTGCCGCTAGTCTTGAGGAAGCACTGAATATTATTGTCAGTCGCGTTCAGGAGGCTATGAGTACGGAAGTATGTTCCATCTATCTTCTTGATCCGGCAGAAAATCGTTATGTCTTGCGTGCCTCTCGTGGCTTGCGGGAAGATGCGATCGGGAACGTGAGCTTGGGTTATTCAGAGGGTCTGGTTGGTTTGGTTGGTGTTAGGGAAGAGCCGATAAACCTCGAAGATGCCCAGCAGCATGAACGCTACCGCTATTTGCCTGAAACGGGAGAAGAGCGTTTTACAAGCTTTCTTGGTGTTCCAATCATTCATCATAAAAAGGTATTGGGTGTATTGGTTGTTCAGGAAGCCAGTAACCTGCGTAAGTTTGATGAAGGTGAAGAAGCTTTTCTAGTTACGGTTTCTGCACAGCTGGCGAGCGTTATAGCGCATTCAGAAGCAACT
>NZ_LWGA01000670.1:0-3167 GCF_001635235.1 Oleiphilus sp. HI0117
CACAGGGTTGTCATTTGACTGGCTGCGAGCCAGGTCAATATCGAATGTTAGTTGTGAGCTGGGAGCGCGTGCGACCAGGAAGTAGCGAGTGGCATCGCGGCCAACTTCTTCGATCAAGTCTCGCAATGTGACGTAGCTGCCGGCACGTTTGGATAGCTTCACCTCTTCGCCGCCTTTCATGACAGTCACCATTTGGTGAAGAACATAATCAGGCCAGCCTTCAGGTATATCTTGCTTCAATGCTTGTAGGCCTGCTCGAACGCGAGTGATTGTACTGTGGTGGTCGGCACCCTGTTCATTTATGACGCGAGTAAAGCCACGTTGCCACTTGTCGAGGTGATAGGCTACGTCTGGCACAAAGTAAGTGTAGCCGCCTTCAGTTTTGCGCATAACACGATCTTTGTCGTCGCCAAAGTCTGTCGTTCGCAACCAAAGCGCGCCATCTTTCTCGTAGGTATAGCCATTTTCAATCAGAGCTTCCACTGCTTTTTCGACTTTACCATCGCTATAGAGAGAGCTTTCAAGGAAATAAACATCGAAATCAACGTCAAAGGCTTTTAGGTCTAGATCTTGCTCTCTTCTTAAATAGGCGACAGCAAAGTGTCTGATATCTTCCAGGTCGTCAGCGTTTTTGGTACCTGTAAAGCTCTGGTCGGCAGACTCGATGGTTTCACCGTTCATAAAGCTTTCAGCAAGCTCAATAATATAGTGCCCGCGATAGCCATCTTCTGGCCAGCTTGGGTCTTCAGGTGTTAAACCTTTGCAGCGAGCTTGAACAGATAGAGCCAGGTTATTGATTTGTTGGCCAGCATCGTTGTAATAGAACTCGCTGGTCACATCCCAGCCATTTGCACCGAGAAGTCTGCAAATGCTGTCACCGACTGCTGCGCCACGGCCATGCCCTACATGCAATGGGCCGGTAGGATTAGCGGAAACAAACTCGACTTGAACTTTTTGGTCTTTACCTGAGTTGTTGTGTCCATATTTATCCGCATTTTCAATAATTGAACTGAGGACGGCAAAGCTGCTGGCGGAGCTCATAAAAAAGTTGATGAAGCCAGGGCCAGCAATTTCAATTTTGTCTACGCTTGCATTATTTTGAGCGGTGATCTTTTCAACGATTTGCTCAGCAAGCGCTCGAGGTGGCATCTTGGCCTGCTTGGCTAAGACTAGCCCTATATTCGAGGCATAGTCGCCATGCGCTTTATCTTTTGTCGCATCAATATTGATCTTATAACTCGCGTCCGAAGGAATGACGTTCTCGTTGCTAAGTTCAGTCACAACCGTTTGTACAAGTTCAATTATCAGTTCTTTCATGCGCGTCCAGATTTACAAAAGCCAATGGGAAATTAAAAGGGGGCGTATTATCTATGATTCCGTTCAAGATTTAAACGCTAATACTTGGAGTTAGAGTAAAAAGTGCGCTTTTTACTCTGACTCCAAGTATTGCTATTAGACGTAATCGAGGGGGTCTGCGTCGATATATAGCTTGGTTTTATGGGATTTACGCGAATCTAGATAACAGCGCAAGCTATGTACAAGCTGCGAGCGAGCCTTCATATCTGAAATAAATAAATGCAAGTAGCTTCGGTAGATTCCAGACTTTCTGGCGATATTTGCTTCAATGGGGCCCGATATTTGTATCGCTGCCTCGTTAGAGTAACTTGCTAGCACCAAGTTTTTAATTGAACTCAACTCTTCAAGGTTTGCCTCAGCCTTGGCTGACTCAGCCCGGATAGTGAGCATTTTTGAGAAAGGCGGCAGCTCGCAATATTGGCGCTCTTCAAGCTCCTGCTGAGCAATGCTTGTATAGTCACTACGCAGAATAGGTTCAAAGATGGGGTGTTCTGGTTGGCGTGTCTGGATGAGCACTGTGCCATGCTTGTTACCGCGGCCCGTGCGCCCTGAAACCTGTAAAAGTTGCTGTGCGCTGCGCTCAATGGCTCGATAGTCGGCGCTAAAAAAACTGGCGTCGGCATCGATGATGGCGACCAGGGTGACGTTATGAAAGTCATGCCCTTTTGCGAGCATTTGTGTGCCAATCAACAAGCAAGGCTCTCCCTTATTGATTTGCTCGACTAGCTCAGTCATTTGTTTTTGGTTCTTTATGCTGTCTCTGTCAATACGCACCACGCTGGCGCTCGGGAATTGTGCCTGCAGTCCAAACTCTAGTCTTTCGGTGCCTGCGCCAAGTGGTGTCAGACTTGTGTGGTTGCATTCATGACAGGCTCTTGGAATGATTTCTTTATGATTGCAGTGATGGCAATGTAGCTGAGGTGGGCGACTATGAACAGTAAGGCGTGCATCACAGTGAGGGCACTGGGCGAGCCAACCGCAGCTATTACACATTAGTGTTGGTGAAAAGCCTCTGCGGTTTTGGAATATGATTACTTGGTTGCCTTGAGCAAGCTCTTCTCCGATTCGCTGCTTCAAGGGGCGAGAACAACCATTCTCCAGAGGACGGCTGCGGATATCGATTAGAAACATTTCCGGTGTTTGGCCTGCGCCGGCGCGTTCTTGCATTAAAGCTAGCTGATAGCGACCTAGCTTAACGTTATAGAGGCTTTCAAGTGATGGTGTTGCACTTCCTAGCACCACTTTGCATTGTTCAATCTGTCCGCGTTTGACTGATAGATCTCGTGCTGAATATTTGAAATTATCAATCTGCTTGTAGGAGGGGTCATGCTCTTCATCTACGATAATTATTCCGAGCTCTTTGAAGGGAGTAAAAATTGCTGAACGGGTGCCGATGATGACGCGTGCAATGCCTTCTTTTGCTAAAAACCAGCTAGTATATTTCTCTTTATGGCTCATGCCAGAGTGAATGACGCCAATAGGTGTGCTCAGCTGACTCTGGAACCTGAGTAGCGTTTGTGGGCTGAGGTTAATTTCTGGGATGAGAATGAGGGCCTGTTTACCTTGTTCAAGCTGTTTCTTTACGCATTCGATATAAACTTCAGTTTTGCCGCTGCCCGTTACACCCTGAAGTAGGGTTGCATTGATAGTTGCATCGGCGTTAAGAATTGTCTCAACTGCAAGCTTTTGCTCGGTATTGAGGGTTTTGCTTTGAATGGGCGCTTTGCTTTGTTGTTCTTTTTCCGCGCTCAGGGGGTCATAGACTTCTTTATATATGTAGCCTGCGCCTTCCAGGTTTTTGAGTTGACTGT
>NZ_LWGA01000671.1:0-4976 GCF_001635235.1 Oleiphilus sp. HI0117
CCAGTTCTAGCGGCGCAGCTTCTTTACCTCTTTGATAATGCCAACAGCCGAGACCGAAGAAATGTTGTAAGCGATGACTACTCCAAGACTCATATTTCAGCTCAATTGCGGAACAAGGGCTCGTTCGAATACACCCATTTCTTTGAGCAGGTTCAACTTGACCTAGATCGTTATTTTGAACCTTTAAAGGCTCAGTATCCAGATCTTGAAGTAAGTGTTACAGGTCAGTTAGCCTTAATGATGGAGTTAATCGATCACATCAGCTGGGCACAAATCAAGAGTTTCGCTTTTGCACTGGTTATTATCACGATCTTGTTAATATTCTCTTTAGGTTCTGTGCAAGCAGGGTTGATTTCAATGATTCCTAATCTCCTGCCAGCATTCTTTACCTTCGGTCTGATGGGCTTGCTAGATATACCTTTAGATACGGACACGTTGATTATTGCTCCCTTAATTATTGGTATTGCCGTGGATGACACTATTCACTTTGTTGCACATTATCGAGATGCGTGGTTTGAACTTGGTGATGTTGACGCGGCTCTTAAAAGCACCATCTCAGAAGTTGGCCAGGCGGTAACATTTACTACCCTAGTCTTAGGGATTGGCTTTTCAATGCTTGCCTTCTCAGACTATATGGGACTGGCAAAAACCGGTATTTTTGGTTCATTATCAATCGTAGTTGCTTTGTCTTCAGACTTACTATTACTGCCTGCCTTGATAAGCTGGCTAAAACCAGATTTAGGGCGGAAAAAACATATGGCAGCGCTTGTTCGTCAAGAGGAGGTCGGCGCATGAAAACGATAAGCTTTAAGGTCTCGGCCTTGGTGATGCTAATTGCATTTAGCACACTGTCTCAAGCTGCTAATGATGCGAAAAGTATTATGGAAAAAGTGGATGTAGTTCAGCGAGAAACGGCTGATATGAACTTAAGTCTATCGACACTTTCTTCTTGTCCTTTTCAAATCAAGAGCAAGAAAGTGTCGTGCACCGAGTCAAAACGAATCAAACGATTTGAATCCTACAGCATTCAGGCTGGCGTTAATAAAAAAGACAGCAAAGCTATCTCTATCATTCTAGAACCCGCCCGCGAAAAAGGTGTGGGCATGCTGACATATAGCTACGAAGATGATTCAAGAGATACCGAGTCTTGGTTATACCTGTCTGCCTTGGGGAAGGTGAAACGAATGGTGAGTGGCTCATCTGATGATCAAGAACCAGTCGCTTTCTTTGGTTCTGAGTTTACAACAGAAGATATGGAAAGTGGCAAAACTGATGAATATGACTACAAGATTTTGCAAGAAGGAAAGTACGGTCAAACTCAAGTTTGGGTTATAGAAGCGAAACCAAAGCCTGTGCGTCTAAGAAAGACTAACTATAGCAAGCTACTTCTATGGATTGATAAAGAAAAATTTGTAGCGCTTAAAGTGCAAGGTTACGACAAGCATGGCAAGCTTTACAAACGCACTCTGATGAAAAAATACGAGAAGCTGTCCGGGAAGTGGCTAGCGCGTGAAATTACGGTCTTTAATCTGCAATCTAAGCGCTTATCAACCATCGTAAATGAACAAGTTGTTCTTGGCGTTGCGCTAGATGAAGCGTTTTTGACCCAGCGTAGCCTCAACGATTTTGCCTTCCGTGAACAGCATTTGTCGAAACTGAGAAAGCACTTTAAGTGATAGTTACACTAATGCTTAGATTCCTACTAGTCACTTATTTGCTCTCATATTGTGGCCTTGCTATATGTGAAGACTTACTAGAGCAGGATGAGGTCTACGATGATACTAGCTTACTTGCTGAAGAATCACTGTTACTTAGCGATGAATTCGAACTAGGCGAAGACTCTCACGAAAGGCCAGGTTCGTCTTCAGCTATGCTCATAGATATATTTAGCGTGTCTGTCACGCGTGAATTGGCATACGGTCGGCATGTTGAACAGTCAAATATTGGTATGAGGCTTGAGCTGGATACACCCCTTTGGTCGGGTGCGTATGCACGTATAGATTATGAGGTAACACACTTTTTCTCTCCAGAGAATCTATCTCGTGACTATGGAGAGTCCTATACGAATAGAGAGTTAAATGAAGCCTGGTTGCAGGTAAGTTTTTCGGATTGCGTTGCAAAGCTTGGACGTCAAACCTTGTTCTGGGGGCGAGTAGAGGGTGCTAATGCGCTTGATGTCATATCACCAGTTGACTTCACTAAACCCTTATTGACTGATTTTAGTGATATCAGACTCTCGTCAGAGATGGCTCTTTTTCGCTGCTATCAAAACGATCTTACAGCTGAGCTGTTCTATCAAGAAGATGCTCTGTTGAATCGTTTCTCTCATTTCGAAAGCGAATTAGAACGTATTGCCAGATCAGGGATGGGCGACGAATGGGGAGGGCGTTTAAGTTTGGCTAAGCAGGCTTTTGATCTCTCGTTAAGCTATGCCCGCCTGTATGCTAATCATTTCTCCATACTAATCGATAAGAATACTTTTCAAAGCACACCTTATAGTCAGCGTTACGAACTCTATGGGCTTTCGCTGGGTATCAATCAGGGAAGCATTATGTACGAGCTTGATTTGGCCTATAAAACAAATCAACTCTCTTCAGTATATGCGCTGAGTGGTCGGCCTGAAAACTTAGAAAACAGGCTTGAAATTGCGCTAGGTTTTGAATATCTAAGTGCCGCTAATCATCAAGTGAATGCTGGTGTATGGCGTTTTAAAAGTCTAGAGCAAGATACGAATCGTACCATCTATAACGAGATCTGGAATGTTTCATGGAGCAAGGAGTACTTTAATGATGTGCTCGGCTTGAGTGTGCTTGGGGCTTGGTCTACTGTCTCTGAGCTATTTGTGTTGAATCTGGCATCTGAGTATGACTTTAATGACTATGTTCAGTTATCTCTTGCGCTTAGCTATGCCAGCAAAAGCGGCTCAAATGACCCAGTTTATCCTGATTCAAAACTTAGCAGCACCTTTAAAATAGAAGCCCAATTCTAGCGATTTCTAATTGCTTAGCGAGCTCCCACTTATCTCGCATTGTTAGTAATTTCCTCTTAGTTTTTATTAATGCACCGCAGTTTTATGCGCATGTAACATTTCTAACCTAAACTTAAGGCTAGATGCGATTATAAAATAAAAATATTTGGATAATATGATGGAAGCCAGATCTGTAAAAACGATTGAAGATGCGAAGCATATTGTAAATCTTCGTGGAATAAAGCATGTCAAAGTTGGTCTTTTCGATATAGACGGCGTGATGCGCGGTAAATATATGAGCAAAGATAAGTTCTTTGCTGGGCTCGACAAGGGTTTTGGTTTTTGCGATGTTGTTTTGGGCTGGGACTCGAAAGATCAGTTATACGACAATGTCAGTTACACTGGCTGGCATACAGCCTACCCAGATGCCTCTGTACGAATTATTCCCGAAAGCTGTAGGGAGATTCCTTTTGAGCAAGGTACTTTACTTTTTATTTGTGAATTCGTAGGTGCCGCGGCAGTGCTCTGTCCGCGCAATCTTTTGAATAGGATATTACAAAAAGCAGACTCAATGGGCTTTTCTGCCAATGCAGCGCTAGAGTATGAATTCTTTCTATTTAACGAAACCCCAAAAAGCGTAAGAGAAAAAGGCTTTCGAAACCTTGAGCCTTTTACGCCGGATAACTTTGGTTACTCTGTTTTAAGGGGAAGCGTTCATCACGACTTATATGCACAAATCCTTGGGCTTGCGGAGGAAATGGATTTTCCGATTGAAGGTCTACATACAGAAACCGGGCCAGGTGTTCTTGAGGCTGCGATAGCTGTTGATACCGCACAAAATGCCGCCGATAAAGCGTCGCTATTTAAAACTTTCATTAAAGTATTGGCCCAAAAAAATGAATTGATGGCCACCTTTATGGCTAAGTGGTCGGCCGACTACCCAGGCCAAAGCGGCCATATTCATATTTCCTTAAACGATGCGAAGACAAATGAGTCAGTCTTTTTTGATCAAAGTAAAGATTATTCGATGAGTGATACTCAAAGGCATTTCGTTGCGGGTCAGCAGTTATTGATGCCAAAGTTCTTGTCATTGATTGCGCCAACGGTTAATAGTTATACGCGACTAATTCCAGGCTTTTGGGCGCCAACCGATGCTACATGGGGCGTTGAGAATCGTACTTGCTCGCTGCGCGTTATACCTGGTTCAGCGAAGTCGCAGAGAGTCGAGTATCGTTTAGGCTCGGCAGATGGTAACCCGTATCTAACCTTGGCAGCGGCGCTTGCTTCAGGTTTGTATGGTATCGAGCACAAACTTGAACCGACACCAATGGTTGTTGGTGATGCGTATTCACAAACGCATCCCAGCGCATTAAAACTTCCTGCAACACTTTGGGAGGCGGCGCAAGCTCTAAAGGAGTCTAAAGAGGCGAGAGGCCTATTTGGCGATGCCTTTGTAGAGCATTTTGCATCGAGCCGAGAATGGGAAGAGCGAGAGTTTCGCAAGCACATTAGTGACTGGGAAATGGACCGGTATTTCGAGATTATTTAACTAGAAGACATATTATGGCTAGAAAACTGAAAACCTATTCGCCAATTGATGGCTCTCTATATGTTCAAAGAGAGTTGGTTGGCGAAGAGCAGATGCTTGAAGCGGTGCTGCTTGCAGATAAAGCGCAAGATGACTGGGCTTTGGTACCCTTGGAAAAAAAGAAGCACATTTGTTCGTTAGCTGTAGAGTGCTTTGAAGAAAAAAAAGAGCTTATAGCTGAAGAGCTATGTTGGCAAATGGGACGACCGATACGATATGCAGAAGGCGAAGTTTCCAGTTTTGCAGCACGCGCCCGTCATATGATCTCAATATCTGATCGATGCCTTGCGTCAAACGAGGTTGACGATAAGCCTGGGTTTAAGCGCTTCATTAAAAAGTGTCCGGTTGGAACGGTAGCAGTTCTAGCACCATGGAATTACCCTCTACACACACCGATCAACTCTATTATTCCAGCTTTAT
>NZ_LWGA01000672.1:0-6641 GCF_001635235.1 Oleiphilus sp. HI0117
GGCAGATATCTACTATGGAAACTTTAGCCTATTTCAATCGCTGCCAGACATATGGGCGATTGATCAACTGTTTCCGATTATGCCAATTCACAGGCTGCATGAGACGCCAACACGTCAGGCAGTGCTGGCGGATATAACCTGTGACTGCGATGGAAAAATTGATAAATTTATCAACGAATTCGGCACAGCAAAAACACTCCCATTACACCCGATTAAAGAAGGTGAAGAGTATTACTTGGGGGTGTTTCTGGTCGGCGCTTATCAGGAAACCTTAGGTGATCTGCATAACTTGTTTGGCGATACTAATGTCGTCAGCGTGCGTCTGAACGCTGATGGCAGCTTTGATTTCGTTAAAGAAATTCATGGAGACACCATATCTGACGTACTCAGCTATGTAGAGTATCAACCTAAAAATATGATGCTCAACTACCGAAATACGGCTGAGAGAGCGGTAAAAGAAGGACGAATTACAGCACGAGAGCGTCAGCAGATGATCAAAACCTTTAACTCGAGTATGCAAGGTTACACCTACTACGAGAGAGAACATTGAGCCGTAATAGCGCTTAGCTAAGGCTATATTATTGAATAAGATTATTGTAACAACTGAAAGAACAGGACTATGACTATGGCAAAAGTATTGATTATCGGCGCTGGTGGCGTCGGTCAAGTCGTTGCGCAAAAATGCGCTCAATTACCCGATATTTTTACCGAGATTACGCTTGCTAGCCGGACAGAATCTAAGTGCAAAGCAATCGCCAAGCAGATACAAGAAAACTATCAGCGGACAATCGAAACGGCTCAGGTTGACGCCGATAAGGTTCCTGAATTAGTCGCGCTCTTAGAGAAAGTTAAACCGTTTATGGTCATTAATGTTGCCTTGCCTTATCAGGATCTGACGATCATGGATGCCTGCTTGGAAGCGGGTGTTCACTACCTTGATACGGCGAATTACGAACCATTAGATACGGCAAAATTCGAGTATAAATGGCAGTGGGAATATCAAGAACGTTTTGAGAAAGCAGGCTTGATGGCATTGCTGGGCTCAGGGTTTGACCCAGGTGCAACCAACATGTTTACTGCCTATATTGCCAAACACTATTTCGATGAGATCCACTATCTTGACATTATCGATGTAAACGGTGGTGATCACGGCTACCCCTTCGCGACAAACTTCAACCCTGAAATCAACATTAGAGAAGTCACCGCAGAGTGCCGCCATTGGGAAGATGGTGAGTTTGTAGCGACGCCTGCCATGTCGACACAGCAGAGCTTCACCTGCCCAGATGGCGTAGGCACCTACAATATTTTCCGAATGTATCATGAAGAGCTTGAGTCCTTAACCAAGCACTACCCTTCAATTAAGCGTGCGCAATTTTGGATGAGTTTTGGCGATAGCTATCTCAAACACCTAGAGGTCTTAGGGAATGTTGGGATGACAGGAATTGAGCCGATTGAATTCCAAGGCCAGGAAATTGTACCTATCCAGTTTCTGAAAGCCTTGCTACCAGACCCGTCTACTCTAGGCCCTCGCACTAAGGGTAAAACCTGCATCGGTTGTGTGGTCCGTGGCCTTAAAGATGGCAAAGAGAAAACAGTTTATTTGTACAACGTCAAAGATCATCAAGACTGCTACCAAGAGGTTCAATCTCAAGCGATCTCGTATACCACAGGAGTTCCAGCGATGATTGGTGCGAAAATGATGATCGAAGGCCATTGGATGAAGCCCGGTGTCTGGAATATGGAGCAGCTTGATCCAGACGCCTTTATGAGTGATATGAATGCCTATGGCTTATCGTGGAAAGTCATTGAAAACCCAGGGTTTGATTTGATCTAATGCTTAGTTCTATTTGCTTAGACGTTGGTAGGAAATAGGCATGGTTAAAGCAAAAACCTTTGAAGCGTTCGACCCAGCACGGGTGCCTTCTCCTTGCTTTGTCGTGGATGAAGTCGCAATAGAAAAGAACCTTAAAATACTGAACGAGGTACAGGAAAAGTCGGGCGCCAAAATATTATTGGCGCTTAAGGCTTTCTCTATGTTTAGCCTCGCGCCGCTTATCAACAAATACCTGGTAGGCACTTGTGCCAGTGGTTTGCACGAGGCACGTTTAGGCTATGAAGAGTTCGGTGGCAAAGACTTGGGTCAAGAGGTTCATACCTTTTCAGCCGCCTACACTGAGCATGACTTAGAAGAGATTATGGCAATCTCGAAACACGTCGTGTTCAACTCGTTCGGTCAGTGGGAGCGATTTAAAGAGAATGCCAAACGAGCCAAACAGGCTCGGCCTGACTTAGAGTTCGGTTTAAGGATCAACCCTTTGCACTCCGAGGGCACAACACCGATCTACGACCCTTGTGCGCCAGGCTCACGTCTGGGGATTCCAAGATCGGCGTTTAAAGATTGTAGCCTGGATGGTATAAGCGGTTTACACTTTCATACCTTATGCGAACAAGGTTTTGACGCGCTTGATAGAACACTTGCCGAAATTGAAAAACAATTTGCTGACATTCTACCTCGGCTTGAATGGGTGAATTTTGGTGGCGGACATCATATTACCCATCCAGACTACGACGTTGGCGCTTTGATCGAACGCATCAAACTATTTCAAGATCGCTACCAACTGCAAGTTTATTTAGAGCCAGGTGAAGCCATTGCAATTCACACAGGAGTATTAGTATCAGAGGTACTAGACCTTACCTACAATACTGTTGATCTTGCGATTCTGGACACCTCTGCCACCTGTCATATGCCTGATACAATTGAAATGCCTTATCGAGCTGATATTTTTGGTGCCGGAGCAAGTGATGAATTTACTTATAACTATCGTTTAGGCGGGCAGACTTGTTTAGCGGGTGACGTCATGGGCGATTACAGTTTTCAAGAGCCCTTAAGCATTGGCCAAAGACTGATGTTTGACGACATGACACATTACACCATGGTCAAAACCAATACCTTTAATGGCATTGGTTTACCGGCTATCGCGATCTGGAATTCAGAAACTGATACGCTTCGAATAGTCAAAGAGTTCGGCTATGACGACTTCAAAAACCGTTTATCATAAGGGGCATAGAGCATGGATTTAGACACAAACGAATTTGACCAACTCGCAGCGCCTGGCTATCCCATTTTTTTAGGTTCAGAGTTTAAACACCCTAAACCTGAAGACGCCTTTTTTCATATTTTGCCCATACCCTATGAGGAGTCTGTTTCTTACGGCGGCGGCACAGGCTTAGGTCCAGCGGCTATTTTAGAAGCTTCCTGGCAGCTTGAAACTTGGGACGGTACAAGTAATCCTAGTACGAAAGGTATTTATACTCACCCTCCTGTCGACATGGCAGGAAGTGCAGAGCAAGTCATTGCAAACATCGCACTTGCCACAACAAATATAATTGAGCGCGGTGGTTTCCCTATTGGCTTAGGCGGCGAACATACGGTGACCTATGGCATTATTAAAGGGCTTCTGGATGCTGGCATAGATGACTTTGGTGTGGTGCAAATCGATGCCCATGCCGACTTGCGCGAAGCGTACGAAGGCAACCCGTATAGCCACGCCTCCGTAATGAAACGCATCGTTGATTTGGGTGTCCCTTTATTTCAGCTGGGTATTCGCGCGTACTGCGAAGAAGAAATGCGGACTCGCAAAGCACACGGTGTACGTCATATCGATGCGGACATTTTAGTGCCCCAAAATATCCAAAAAATAGATTTGCCTGATAACTTCCCGAGCAAAGTGTTCTTTACGCTAGACATTGATGGCATGGACCCTTCCGTATTTCCCTCAACAGGCACGCCCGTGCCAGGTGGGCTTGGCTGGTATCAAACATTGTCCTTATTTGAGTCAGTCGCAAAACAATGCGAAATCATCGGTTTCGATATTACCGAGTTCGCACCAATCAAAGGCTTTCATGCTTACGAATTTTCGGCAGCACTCCTGACATATAAAATGATGGGCATTATTGAAAGGCTTCAATCTAGGTAATTTACCCACCGGTAAGATTCATTTCTCATTATTGTGGCTCTCTTTAAGTCTGAATTGGCATTACTCTAACTGACCAAATAAATGTCCATCTCACAGAGTGTTTGTTCTTTGTGGGTAAGGTTATATGAGTTCCTTAAGATAGGTTGATTATGAGAATTAGAAAAAAAGCCGCGCTAACTGTTTTGGGTCTGCTGATATGTGTTGTCAGTGTAAGCTTCTTGTATGTAAAGCGCCTTGCTAAAGGTGACCTGCCAAAGTGGGACCCTGAAGGCTATTTAACAGTCGATGCCAATGGCATGAAATTCTCGGTAAATGTTCGTGGCGATAAGGTAAATACGCCGGTTATATTACTTCATGGCTTTCCTGAGTCTGCGGTTATGTGGGATAAGCTTATGGATGAGCTTGCGACCAAAGATTACTACGCTATTGCCCCCAACCAGCGTGGCTATAGTTCAGACGCTAGACCTGGCGAGCTTAAGTCGTATGAATTAGATTACCTGGTTTCTGATGTGTTACAGATTGCTGATAATCTAGGGATAAAGAAATTTCACTTAGTGGGCCATGATTGGGGTGCTGGTGTGGGTTGGAAGCTCGCGGCTGACTATCCCGATCGTGTGATCAGTTATGTGGCTATTTCAGTGCCTCATATTGATTCTTTCGGAAAGGCCTACAGAGAAGATCCGGATCAATACGAATCAAGTGACTATATTCGCTTCTTTCAGAAAAAGACCATACCCGAATATGTCTTAGCTCAAAATGATTATGAAAAATTGCGAGCTGTTTGGACTAGTCATGAGGATGCAGAAACTGAACACTACTTAAATATCCTCAAACAAGAGCATGCACTAACGAGCGCTTTAAACTGGTATCGCGCAAACTTTCCAGCATTTGATGTCGGTTTAAACATTGGACAAGTTGATGTACCAACGACTTTTATATGGGGTAATCAGGATGTAGCGTTAAAGCGCTCGGGGGTTGTGGGTACGCGTGACTTGGTTAGTGCTGAGTATGAGGTTATTGAGATGGAAGCGGGCCACTGGGTTATTCAAGAAAAATACGAAGAGTTATCTCGCCATATTCTTGGCCATCTTGCAAAGCAGCGTTGAAATTTGCTGCCTGGATTTTGAGGCAAAAAAATACCCACCAAGTTTAATTAGATTAGTATCTGATAAACAGGGCGGGTGAAACTTCGCTGCTAAAGGGGTTGGTATAGCAGCGTTGTTTTTAAAACTCTAGAGTAAGCTAAGCTGTTTCAGCTTCTTTCTTTGGTGCTGCTTTTTTAGCTGGTGCTTTTTTAGCTGCTGCTTTTTTAGCTGGTGCCTTCTTTGCTGGAGCTGCTTCTTCTTTCTCGATTTTAGAGATGATGTCTGAAGCGTAGTCAGCAACGATCTTGTTTACTTCACGTGCTTTGCTATAAGCGATGTCAGAAACTTCGTCGTGCTTAGCTTTTACAGTGTCTAGCTTGTATAGCTTTTCGATGTACTCGAAAGATGCAGCTGCAAGTGCTTTGTGCTGCTCTTCAACAGTAGCGATTGCTTTTTCAACGATGTCTTGAACTTGCTCTTGGTAAGATTTGATAGTGCCCATGATAGTATCCTTTTCTCTGTAAGTATCTCAGCGCTGTGGATTTAATTTCCACAAATTCTTAATTCACCACCAACGATACGCTGATAAATTAGAATATTCATACTAAGCAAAGGTATTAACGCAAATAAATTGTTGGGCTTGGCAAGGAGGACGTTAAGAGGGAAGTGCTACCACTCGAACAATACCCAGCTAGGCACAAGGACTTGTGAGCGATCTTCGCGGATCCAGGCATTGCCATCCTGAGGCACTAAATAATAAGTAGGGCCAATCTTTGGAACGACTTTAATTTCTTTTAGAACGCCATTCACACGATATTCGTAAAAAGTTTTGTTATCCTCATTGCGAATAACGATCTCAGGCTCAGCAGGCTGAATAGATTCCTCTGCATGTGCGGATGTTATAGCGAACATGCTGGCTTGAGTTGCGAGTAGAGTTACTAATAAAGTTGGGCGTAATATCTTTCGCATATGAACTCCTGTATGAGCGTTGACGAATAAAAATATCTGTTCTGTATTGTCGTTTTTTCTTACTATAGCACTGTGCCAGTGATTACTCACCGGACTTTTAATTTCAAAACCCAGCTCTTACCAGCATCTAAACAATTATAGATACGCAATTTATGACAACAAATACCGAGCAATCTCAAACACTTCCTACCGTTTTGGTGGATGGATCATCTTATTTATTCCGGGCTTTTCATGGTTTACCTCCTTTAGTTAATTCTAAAGGCCAGCCAACCGGAGCAATTAAAGGTGTGATCAGCATGCTTAGAAGGCTGGAAACCGACTATCCAGGCTCTAAAGTAATTGTGGTTTTTGACGCTAAAGGTAAGAACTTTCGTCATGAAATTTACCCTGACTATAAAGCGAATCGTCCACCGATGCCTGATGATTTACGTTCTCAGATCGCGCCGATTCACGAGATCATTGAAGCAATGGGTTTGCCTTTACTCATCATTCCTGATGTCGAAGCGGATGATGTGATTGGTGCCTTGGCGCATCAGGCAACGCAAAAGAAGATCGATGTGGTGATCTCAACTGGCGATAAGGATATGGCTCAGTTAGTGACAGAGCATGT
>NZ_LWGA01000673.1:0-5064 GCF_001635235.1 Oleiphilus sp. HI0117
TTTTGTTACAGATGAAGACTCACTATTCATTAATGTCGGTGAGCGCACTAACGTTACTGGTTCAAAGAAGTTTTTGAGGCTTATTAAAGACGAAGAGTTTGAAGAAGCACTCGACGTTGCAAGACAGCAAGTTGAAAACGGCGCACAAATCATCGATATCAATATGGATGAAGGCATGCTGGAATCCAAAGAAGCGATGGTCCACTTTCTCAACCTCGTCGCTTCAGAACCAGATATCTCCAAAGCACCAATTATGATTGACTCCTCTAAGTGGGAAGTAATTGAGGCCGGACTGCGTTGCGTACAAGGGAAGGCTGTCGTTAACTCAATTAGCTTGAAGGAAGGCGAAGAGCAATTTATCGATCATGCGAAAGCCTGTATTCGTTACGGTGCGGCCGCGGTAGTGATGGCTTTCGATGAGAAGGGTCAGGCCGACTCCTTAGATCGTAAGATAGAGATTTGTAAGCGCTCATACGACGTATTGGTTGGCTTAGGCATGCCTCCTGAAGATATTATTTTTGACCCGAATATTTTTGCGGTCGCAACAGGTATCGAAGAACATAACAACTACGCCGTTGACTTTATCGAAGCTACTCGCTGGATTCGTCAAAACCTACCCTATGCAAGTGTCTCTGGTGGCGTTAGTAACGTCTCGTTTTCCTTCCGCGGCAACAACCCAGTACGCGAGGCTATTCATTCCGTCTTTCTTTATCACGCCATAAAAGCCGGTATGAACATGGGTATCGTCAATCCCGGACAACTAGTTATCTATGACGATATTGATCCAGAGCTAAAAGAGCGCGTCGAAGATGTTGTCCTAAATAGACGGGACGACTCAACTGATCGACTTCTTGAAATAGCTGATAATTTCCGCGGTGAAGCCGGTGAGAAGAAGAAAGAGGATCTAGAGTGGCGTAAGCTGCCTGTCGAAAAGCGACTCGAACACGCGCTTGTTAAAGGTATTACCACCTTTATTACAGAAGATACCGAAGAAGCTCGCGTCAAAGCAGCGAGACCAATTGAGGTCATCGAAGGCCCTTTAATGGATGGAATGAATGTCGTAGGCGACCTATTTGGCGAAGGTAAAATGTTCTTACCACAAGTCGTTAAAAGCGCCCGGGTAATGAAACAGTCAGTCGCACATCTCGTCCCCTTCATTGAAGCAGAAAAAAGTGATAAACAAACGACCAAGGGTAAAATCCTAATGGCCACCGCTAAAGGCGATGTACATGATATCGGCAAGAATATCGTTGGTGTCGTTTTACAGTGCAACAACTATGAAGTAATAGATCTTGGTGTAATGGTTCCTGCCGATAAAATACTTGCTGCCGCCAAAGAACATAATGTAGACATTATTGGAGTTAGTGGCCTAATCACACCGTCGCTTGACGAAATGGTCCATATCGCAAAAGAGCTGCAGCGAGAAGGCTTGGATATACCACTAATGATCGGTGGTGCAACGACCTCTAAGGCTCACACCGCTGTGAAGATAGAACCTCAGTATCAAAATAATATTTCAGTCTATGTCACAGATGCCTCACGTAGTGTCAGTGTTGCTACCTCTTTGTTAAGTGATACACAGCGTGACACCTTTGTCGAGAACGTGAAGGTGGAATATGAGACGGTACGCGAACGTCGTAAAAACCGCAGCGCCAAGTCCAGCTTCCTAAGCTATGAAAAAGCAGTAGCAAACAAGCTGTCACTTGATTGGAGCGGCTACGAACCACCTAAGCCGAAATTTACCGGCACCAAAATCTTTGAAGACTACCCACTTGAAGAATTAGTTGACTATATCGATTGGACTCCGTTTTTTATCACGTGGGACCTGGTTGGAAAATACCCGAAAATATTAAAAGATGAGCATATCGGTGAAGCTGCTCAGAGTCTTTTCAATGATGCACAAAAAATGCTCAAGGATCTGATAAGCAATAAAAAACTAAAAGCCAAGGCTGTTATCGGATTTTGGCCAGCAAACGCTCAAGGCGATGATGAAATTACTGTATTTGCAGACGAAAGTCGATCTAAGGTAAATCTAAGCCTGAATCACCTACGCCAGCAATCTGACAAAGCGGGCAATCAATTTAGCTTATCACTAGCTGACTTTATTGCACCTAAAGAAACGGGTCTCAATGACTATATCGGTGGCTTTGCAGTCACCGCTGGAATCGGTGCTGAAGAACTTGCCACCGAGTTCGAAGCAAAACATGACGACTACAACGCGATTATGGTCAAAGCGCTAGCTGACCGCCTAGCCGAAGCTTTCGCTGAGCGTATGCACGAAAGAGTTCGTAAAGAGTTCTGGGCTTACGCTGGAGATGAAAGCTTTGATAACGACGCCTTGATTAAAGAAAAATACCGCGGTATCCGCCCTGCTCCGGGCTACCCTGCTTGCCCTGATCATACTGAAAAGACCGAGCTGTTCAAGCTACTGGAACCCGAAAACAGTGCCGGAATTTCATTAACCGAACACTTTGCAATGACACCTGCAGCTTCAGTTAGTGGGTTTTATTATTCCCACCCTGATTCAAAATATTTTTCTGTTGGAAAAATTACCAAAGACCAGGTCGAGGATTACGCTAAGCGTAAATCAATGTCTATCACTGAAGCAGAAAAATGGTTGAGTCCGGTACTAAACTATGATTAATCGCTAAAAAACGGCTTTTATATAACCAAAACCCGTAATAGCTAAACAAACTTATATAAGCTGGTTATTTAACCGCTTATTAAAAACTGATACCCTTAGCGCCCGCAAAAATGGCCCCAGGCTGCTTTGGGCTAAATTATATTAAGCAAGTACGATTGAGACGCACTAAATGTACAAATACGATGGTTACGACAAACAGATCGTCCAGGAACGGGTTCAGCAGTTCCGCGGTCAAACCCAACGCTTTCTTGAAGGGACTTTGGCAGGTGACGACTTTTTGCCTTTACGTCTGCAAAACGGTCTATACGTCCAGCGATTAGCACCTATGCTTCGGGTCGCCGTACCTTACGGCATGCTGTCTTCCACACAGCTTAGGAAGCTCGCTTCAATCAGTCGTGACTACGACAAAGGCTACCTGCACTTTACTACTCGCCAAAACGTCCAATTCAACTGGCCCGAGCTAAAAGATGTCCCAGACATTCTTGACGAGCTTCGTAGTGTTGAAATGCATTCCATTCAAACGAGTGGCAATTGTATTCGTAACACCACGACTGACCAGTTTGCCGGTGTGGCAGCGAATGAATTGTTAGACCCGCGCCCTTACTGCGAGATCATACGTCAGTGGTCGACTTTCCATCCTGAGTTTGCATTCTTGCCACGTAAATTCAAAATCTCGGTAAACGCTTGTGGTGATACAGATCGTACTGAGTCTCTAGTGAATGATATTGCTCTGGAGCTTGTTAAGAACGATGCAGGTGAAATTGGCTTTAAAGTTTTGGCCGGTGGTGGGCTAGGCCGTACGCCAATCATTGCCTCGGTAATTCGTGAGTTTTTACCCGAGAAGCACCTGCTTAGTTATCTCGATGCGATCTTGCGTGTCTACAATATTCACGGTCGCCGCGACAACAAATACAAAGCTCGTATTAAAATCCTTGTAAAAGCCCTTACACCCGCCAAGTTCGCAGAACGCGTTGAAGCTGAATGGGAGCATATCAAGGATGGAGCGACAACACTGACCAATGAAGAAATTGACCGTGTAAAAAACTTCTTTACAGAACCAGCATACCAATCGCTTGCTGATAATAGTGAAAGCTTTGTTAAGCAACAAGACGAGCACAAAGGCTTTGCCAATTGGATCAAGCGTAATGTCAATGACCATAAAAAGCCTGGCTACTCGATCGTTACGCTAACACTTAAGAAAACGGGCACACCACCAGGCGATGCATCTGACAAGCAGGTTGATACAATTGCAGACATGGCTGATAAGTATAGTTTTGGTGAAGTCCGTGTAACACACGACCAGAACATTGTTCTTGCAGACGTTCCTCAGAATATGTTGTTTGAATTATGGAGTGAGGCTAAAGCAGCTGGTTTTGCAACGCCTAACCTTGGCATGATTACAGACATTATTTGCTGCCCAGGCGGCGACTTTTGTGGCCTTGCAAACGCCAAATCAATACCAGTAGCTGAGCAGATTCAAATCAAGTTTGATGATCTAGATTATGTCTATGACATCGGCGAGATCGATTTAAATATATCAGGCTGTATGAACGCTTGCGGTCATCACCATGTGGGTAACATTGGAATTCTCGGTGTTGATAAGCGCGGCGAAGAATTCTATCAGGTATCTCTAGGTGGAAACTCGGGTAAAGATGCCGCCATTGGCAAAATATTAGGCCCGTCCTTCGCTAGAGCTCAGATGCCTGAAGTCGTTGAAAAGATTATCAACGTTTATATTGAAAACCGAACTGAAGAAGAACTGTTTATTGATACATTCCGTAGAATTGGAATGCTACCTTTTAAGGAGCGCGTATATGCCAAGGCTGATTAAAGTAGATAAGATTGTCGATGATGCGTGGCAAATTCTAGATAAAGGTTTTTCAGGCAAGCTTGAGCAGAGCCAGGTATTTGTTCCCTTAAACTATTTGCTTGAAAACCCTGGATGCATTGATGCTTCTGAAGTTGGCGTTTGGCTCGACAGCGACGAAGAACCGGAAGCGCTTGCACCCTACCTGGATAAGCTTCCTGCTATTGCAATAAACTTCCCTAAGTTTGTTGACGGGCGCGGCTACTCCTATGCTCGTATACTTCGCGACCGTTTGAACTTTGAGGGTGAAATTCGTGCAATTGGCGACATTCTTCACGACCAGCTTTTCTATCTGAAACGCTGCGGTTTTGACGCATATGCAGTTCGAGAAGACAAAGATATTGAGGTCGCACAAGAAGGCTTGTCCGACTTTACTGAATCTTATCAAGCAGCAAGCTTTATGAATCAACCACTATTTCGCCGTCGCGGCTAACGAGTGCTTAGTACCCACCTCTAAGACCCCAAACCAGGATCTTAGAGGTGGAGCTTTTCAAACAAACTCCCCCTCCTCTTCCCCTTACGTCGTTCTTCATCCGCTAAAAATACAGCTATA
>NZ_LWGA01000674.1:0-7250 GCF_001635235.1 Oleiphilus sp. HI0117
TTAGAGCGTTGAAGAGGAGGTGAAGAGCTAAGCGGATAGTTATAGCTTAGCTCTTCAGATAGAGCGCTAGCTCAAGTTAGCAGCAAGAAGAGCCGCCGTCACCTGTTTCGAATATAGGGTCACCATCGAAGGGTAAGCTAGATCCACAGCCTTCAAAAATGCCGTAATGAGTGTTCCAGTCACCAATAAACTCGAAGTACTTTTTAAATCGTGTTTCATTCAGCATGCGCCAGGTATTGCCGCAAACAGGGAAAATCCTACCTTTTTCGATGATATGGTGCTTATCAAGAACGAAAGCGTGTTCAAAGTGCTCGATACCGCCTTTGTAAATAACAGCCTGGCCATAATCTTCACAGTGCGGTTCAAGGTCTTTTATTTTAAATAAACGGTAGGTTGCCGAATAAAAACCGATATGGCCGACTTTTTCTTGCACCGATTCATTTTCAATAGTGATGACATCGTCTTCTACAAGCCTCGGGTCCAAAAAACCGACTTTTTTAGCTAGGTTTTCAAAATCGTTCCAGTAAAGTGCGCCGCTCAAACACTCGCCGTATAGGACTGGGTCCTCAACAAGGTGTTGGGGAACTCTCCGGTCTGAATAGACGTCAGAGAAGTAAAGCTCACCTCCTGGTTTTAGTACTCGATAGGCTTCTCGCAATACGGCTTCCTTGTCTGGTGAAAGGTTGATAACGCAATTTGATACGATGATATCAAAACTGTTTTCTTCAAGGCCAAGTTCGTTTAAACGTTCGATATAACCCAGCTTGAATTCTGTATTCTTGCTTGCGTAGCCGAATTTCTCGGCATGGTAAGATTCGTGCTCAAGTGCAATGGTAAGCTGCTCTTCTGTCATGTCGATACCTAAGACACGGCCTTGTTCGCCAACCCATTGGGATAGAACGTAGCAATCTCTGCCAGACCCGCTGCCAAGATCCATTACCTGCATTCCTTCAAGCACGGGTGGGGCAATTAGACCGCAGCCATAGTAACGGGCTAGTACCTCATCATGAACCTTGGCTAATGCCGTCTTTACATGTCTAGGTAAACCAGCGCTTGTACAGCAGGCGTTGGTTTTAAGATCTTCGGTTTTTTCTAATACTTTCCCGTAATAGTTTTTAACATCATCATGCATGCAGGGAGATCTCTCTTTGAATTGTTAGCGCGTGTTTCTGAACTTGGAGACAAGTAAGACAAGCAATAGTCTTAAACGTTCAAATATATAAAACGAGTAAATTATCACGCTTTCGTCTTTGAATATATAGGGCTTGTAGCCTATCTTTAAATCATACCTTTTTCGAACATTGTCCTGGAAATTTAGTGCCATGAGTGATAGCAGTTTTGATTACCTTGGCGGTAATTATTATATCAGCGCAGCAAGCTTGCTTCTCGAATACCGGATGTTTATTGACTCCCATCCGACGCTTTTCAAAATAAACCAAGCCAATTCATATTGGCCAAAAATGGTTTTCTTTTGCAATGAGCTTGAAAAATTTCCTGAGATCATGAAGGCACTTACTCGTGTCCATGTTTGTTCGCAAATCGACTTCGAAAGGGCTTTGTTTTGCAGTTGGTGTGCGTTATTGATTGGCCGGTCAGCTGGCCTCACAGAAGCTAACCAAAGATTGCTGTTCGTCGCTGGTTTACTGCAAGATATTGGTAAACACGCACCCGATACCGAGACGATTGAGTTTCCCACAAAGGTTAATGGCCCTTTCTTTTCTCCAGCTAGCTCGCTTGACGGCAGAGATATTCACCCTCTGATTAGTTCACGTTTAGTTGAAAAGTACCTACCTGAGCTAGAAGGGCTTGCGGAGCTGGTTCTACACCACCACGCACGAAATGACGGAACTGGCTTTCCAAATCTCATTGGTGAGCCTCAACTTGGTCTAGACGCCCAGATTTTAGTGATCGCCAATGAGTTAAGTGACCGCCTTGATCAGCTAGGTGGTCACAATCAGATATCTCATACCTTATCAAACCTTAGGCTCAATTCTTTTTTGTATTTTGAAAGGGCGCATCAGCATTGGATCACCTTAGTTGAAGCGCACCTGTCTAGCCCGATCGAGTCACCAAAGAACTCAAATCTGTTTCTTGATATTGAAAGCAAGATTAAAGAGCTCGAGAAAATGCTGTCGTGCTTACTCGTCGTCAGTGCTGAGCTACTTCCGTATGATTTTGACCTGAGTGTCCATGGTTTGCGTTCAATGATTCATCGTCTCGTTAGGCTTTCAACCGATACCGGAGTGTTTGATCCGAGCCTGTTTAGGCAGCGCACTGAGGGCGTTATTGGGATGAAGATCGATAACGACTGCTGTGAGCTCCATAATATTCATGAATGTACTGTTGTTCGTGACATAGCTATCATTTTAAAAGGATTACCTGAGATTCTCTCTCGAATGAGGGTACTGACGGGTGATATTCTTTCCTCCAAAAAGTATGATGCCAATTACAATTTAGTCGCCAATGCCAATGAACTTTTATATAAAAATATTAAGTTACTGGAAGGCAGTCGTTGTAGCATTTTTCGCTAGTCTGTTCGTCTAGCTTGGTAATCAATCTTTTGTTTCTATTTGGGTAACTAGCGCTATTAGTTTTACTCGAAAGTAGAGCACATACTTGGCTCATTTTTGTGCCATTATCTACTGTAAACTGACTCTTAACTAGGTAAGTCAATGCAAGAAATATTCAATCAGGCCCTTGCACTACATCAGCAAGGCAAGCTAGCGCAAGCAGAAAATATCTACCGTCAGATTCTTGATAAGGCGCCAGGTCAGCCCGTGATATGCGCACAACTTTCTCTATTGCTTCAACAAGCTGGAAAGCTGCCGGAGGCTTTCTCTTTCGCAAAAAAAGCAATTGAAGCCTTGCCTGAAGAGCATGAAGTCGCTTTACAGGGTGCTGGCTTGGCAGTACAGCTAGGTCATAATCAACAAGCCGAAACGTGGTTAAAGCAAGCTCTTCAACTTAAGCCCAAGCATGAAAAAGCTTTAGAGCAATTGGCTGGCGTCTTAATTGGGAATCACAAAGAAAAGGATGCCTTAGGCGTTTGTAAATCTTTAATAAAAGTCTCACCGAAAAATGCAAATGCCTATAACTTAAAAGGCTTAGCGCTAAGTCGTTTAGGTGAGGGGGAAAAAGGCTACAGCTGTTTTCAAAAATCTTTGAAACTCAACCCTGGCCAAATAGCAGTGATTCGGAATCTTATCTTGTATGGTAAGGGGAGAAAAGAGCCTCTATTAGAAAGCATCATTCCTCAGTTGGAGAAAAGCTTTTCTCAGCAAACACAAGCGCCAGCAGTTCAAATGAACGTCGCGTATATTCTGTCAATGTATTATGAGCGAAGTAAGAAGACCGATAAATCATTCATGTACCTGAAAATGGGAAATGACATTGCTCGCAAAGGCGTAAATTATCAGCATTCCCAGACAGAAAATGACTTCAAAGCTATCTTAAACGCTTTTGACGAAGGTTTTTTAAATGAAGTAAAGGGGGCGCAACTTTCAGATGATTCACCAATATTCATATTGGGTATGCCGCGCTCAGGAACGACGCTAATCGAGCAGATTATATCTAGTCACTCGCAGGTCGAAGCGGAAGGAGAGATTCTTGACCTGAGAGAAAGCTTTAGAACGCACGGCGAGATATTGAATAGCGATATCTCAGCAGATGATAAGGCTAGCGCGTGTGTCGCAGTCATGACTGCTTATTTAGATAAGCTTAGAGCTAGACAGAAAGCTACGTATTTTACAGACAAGATGCCCTATAACTTCATGTTTGTTGGGCTTATCTTAACTGTAATGCCTAACGCTAAAGTTATTCATTGTACACGTGACCCGCTTGAAACCTGTTTTTCTATTTATAAACAAAATTTTTCTGGTTCCCCAGCATACACTAATGATTTAACAGAGCTGGGCCAGTATTATATCGCCTATAAAGACATGATGAAGCATTGGCAGAACCTATTTGGTGATCGTATTTATGAGGCTAATTATGAAGCGATGGTGGATAACTCAGAGCACCAGATTAACAACTTACTCGCCTTTTGCCATTTGGAGCCAGAGGGTGGCTGCTTCGAATTTCATAAAAATAAGCGCGCAGTGAGAACAGCGAGTGTCGCGCAAGTAAGGCAGCCTATATATAAAGATGCCAAGCGAGCATCGGCGCCGTATGAAAAATATTTGGCGCCTTTGATAGAGGTTTTACAGAACGTAGATTAGATCAAGTCTAATTTGCGTTCACTCCAAAGTTTCTCGGCAAATGCGAAGGCGTCCTTCTGTGAGAACTCTGGTTTTAAAGATTTTAAGGCGAGGGCTGTTGTACCGATAATGGCACCTAAGGCATATTCGTCTTCTTGCTCACCACGCCAAACTTGCTTAAGGTAGTTAACCGTTAAATCCTGCCCTTTAACGTGTCTTCGCTCAAATTGAGAAGGCCACTCTTCTTCAGTAAGCTCTCCCTTAATCGCTGACTTTACGACCATGGCATTATCAGGATTTCGCTCAATCTCTCCGCCTTCACCTTTTATTACTGAAAGTGATCGGTACCCTAGTAGTGCTCCAGCCTCTTGATGAAGGCCGCTATAGGGGGGGTGGAATATTCCTTGGAGTACGCTATCTGCGTTCAAGGGATTGATCAGTCGCGATAAAGAATGAACAGGGGAACGCAGCCCCATCAAGTGACGCATATTGATCATTTCGGCCAAGCGTGGGCTAATCGCATCGAGTGGCAGGTAAGCAAAGCTTCTAACATTCATACTGTCTGCAACTTCTTCCCATGAGCGTGAGACTGGTATTCCTAGTTCATTAAGAATATTTTCAGTATACAGGCGGTTTGCAGTATGACCACTTGCGCCGTGAATCATGACTCGATAACCGGCTTGAGCCAGCAAGAAAATTGCTGGCAGGTACCAAGGTAGGTGGCGTCGTTTTCCGGCATAGGATGACCAGTCAAGATCGGCCGCGATTGCGGGGGTATTAAGTTGCTCTTTAACGGCCTTTACAAAGCCGCTGAGCTCTTCAGCAGATTCTTCTTTAACGCGTAATAGCATAAGGAAGGCGCCCAGCTGCACGTCTTCGACTTCTCCCTTTAATATCATGTTCATTGCTTCAAAAGCTTCTTGTTCAGTAAGGGAACGGCTGCCTTTTTTACCTTTGCCCAGTATTCTTACAAAGGGTGCAAATGGGTGTTCTGCTTTCGCTTGTTTAATATTTACGTCTGTCATACGGGGTCGACTTCCTTAAAAAAGGTAAGTTTATAGGCAATTGGTTGGTTTGGGTAAGCCTGCGATCTTACTGGCTAGCTTTGCGGGGCTTCCCGGAAACAGGGTCATCAAATAGATGCTATTTCCTTTATCTTCCCCTAAGGTCTCTTTTATATGCTTAACAAGAATGCGCATAGCAGGTGAGAGATCGTATTCGAGGTAAAAGCTGCGCAGGGCGTCTAATATTTCCCAGTGTCCGGGCGTTAGCGTTAAGCCTTCCTGCAGGGCTATTGCCGCAGCAATGTCGCGTGACCAGTCATCCAGGTTTACTAGAAAACCTTGCTCATCAAACTGGATATTTTTTAGCGTGTCTTGATCGCTCATAATATGTGTTTAGCAAAGGCTAGATTTAATACCAGCTATGCACTTTTTCATGCTTGATGGTAAGTTCAACCAAGTCATTGTAATCAATTTTACAATAGTCTACCGGGATTTTTACACCCCTAGCCAAGGCATCTTCAGTCAGTACAAAAATCGTCGCGGCAATACAAGACCATTGACTGGCTTCAGACGAGGTTCCCAGGCATTGGAAAACCCCATCTTCAATGAGTACTACGCAGTCACCGTCCAGGATCGTGTCTGAAAGTTGCTGGTTCACAGCGACTTCTGAGGGTGGTTTGTTCAGTATATGCAGGGTCATAAAGTGGGGCCAAGAAGCTAGAATCTTAAAATAATGTCGGAATCGTTAAGCTTATTGCTTACTTGTGCTTTACTAAGTTCGCTTATCGCAAGTGAGCAATCGCTTAACGGGATGTTTCGGTCTTCAGCGTCTTGTTTATCTATATGCACTTTATCTACACCATAAATAGCAAGCGCTTTCATCATTTGGCGAATATTCTTCTGGTGTATGTTTGCAGGGTCTTGATCTTCCAATAATAGATAGCAGCCATCAGTTGCGAGTAGCAGGCTGATATCTTGCTCGAAGGTACCCGCAGCCAGCACAAGGTCGAGAGCTTCTTTTGCATCGCTGGAGCCGAACGGGGCTGAGTTTAATATAATGAGTATAGATTTCTTATCCATCTTGCCTCTGTTTAAGCTCCAAAGGTTATGAAGCGGTCAGAAACGGCCATTGCTTCTACTAGTTGCCCAAGCCCGGAAAGCTCGAAACCTTCAGCGAGATTGTTTGCGTCCTTTTGATGGCGAGCTTGCTCTGTGTTATCGATCAAGCCTCGGCGTGCTGCGGCGGCAATACAGATAACCAGGTCAAGGTTGTGCTTGGTACCAAGGTCTTGCCAGGCTTTATAAAGATCAAACTCGTCTTGTGGTGGTGTCGCGAGTTTAGTACCGCTATGAATACCGTTTTGATAGAAGAAGACGCGAGAAAGCTTGTGCCCATTCTGAAGGGCAGCTTTAGTGTATCGATAAGCGCTGTAAGACGACTGTGAATCGTAGGGAGCGTTAAGGACTAATACAGATATGTTCATATTTTAAAGGGCTAAAAACTAAAAAAGCCATGCTTAGTACAGACCAAGGCATGGCTTTAAAGGGTTGCTTATTTCTTAATCGTCCCCGCTAAATGCCATGAGTAGCTGAAGCAAGCTTAGGAACAAGTTATAGATCGACACAAATAGTGTCACGGTAGCTAGAACGTAGTTTGTTTCGCCGCCGTGAATGATCTCACTGGTTTGATACAGAATGATCATAGACGAGAAAAGTACAAACCCCGCAGAGATCATTAGCTGTAAACCCGCGATATCGGTAAAGATACCAATAACCATTGCACCTAAAAGAACAAAGAAACCAGCAGTAATCGTACCTGCCAAGAAGCTAAAGTCTTTACGTGTGATCAAGGCATAAGCCGAAAGACCAAAGAATACGAATGCGGTTAAGCCAAGTGCGTTAGCAACTAAGTGGCCAGCGCCTGCGCCAATGAACATGCTAAGGATGGGGCCAATTGTATAACCCATAAAGCCTGTCAGTGCGAAGGTAAGTACAAGACCCATGCCGCTGTTAGCCGTTTTGTGAATACCGAACAGTAAACCGTAAAAAC
>NZ_LWGA01000675.1:0-4015 GCF_001635235.1 Oleiphilus sp. HI0117
AACGAGCACAATAGCGCACATCCATTTCAGGTGGGACACTGACAACGGGCTTAGACATAATTTCATAGACATTAACGCGATCAGGTGACTTATCTTTTGCCAATACCTTTTTAGCGATATCTGACAGCATCACAACGCCGTACTCGTCATCCTCATTACGTTTTTTGATAATCACGTAGCTAGCATTATGCTCTTTCATTTGAATCAAGGCGTCTTTAACGGTCATCATGCCGTCCATTTCAACGTAGTTACTCCGCATGACATCCTTAATTTTAACAACCGTTTTATTGGTATGACTCATAACTCTTCCTCGACTTTAGCTGCAATAGATTGTATTTGGTGCGAGACGCCCACAGCATCTTCAACATCTAACTGTACGGCAATTCCCGTACCCGGACTGGTATCGAATTCGCCTACCTGTCCAATAGTCTCTAATATATGCCGGCTTAAGTGCTCTTCAACTATAAACAGCAAGACATCCCGTTGAGTCTCCAGGGTCAGGCCAAAAAAAGTCTTACTCTTTTTAATCCCTTCGCCTCTGGCATGGTTGATCACTGTGGCACCAGTCGCCCCAGCTTTTCGCGCAGCCTTCATGACCTTATCGGTTTTGTCATCCTCTACAAACACCAGCAATAATTTAAAATGCATGTACTTTCCCCTATTCGAAATTCTCTACAAACTCTGTACAGAGCTTATTCAACTTGTGCCAAGCCCTGTTGTTGGTTTCGCTTAGCCAAATACTCAGTAATTTGCGCATAGGCCATCACCGACATTATTGGAAATAAGCTAGCAAAAGCGATTAAACCAAAACCATCAATCAAAGTGCTTCGCCCAGGTACTGTTTCAGCTAAGCCTAAACCCAAGGCTGCAACCAAAGGCACAGTTACAGTAGATGTCGTTACACCACCTGAGTCATAAGCCAAAGGCACGATCAGTTTGGGTGCAAAACAAGTTTGAATTACGACGACCACATAACCAGAGATAATAAAATAATGGATCGGAATTCCGGTAACGATACGATAAGTTCCTAAGGAAATACCTACTGCTACACCAATTGCGACGGCAATACGCAAACCCCAAATGCCGATCGCACCACCCGATACTTCATTCGCCTTGATCGCTACAGCTATTAGAGAGGGCTCTGCTATCGTGGTACTAAATCCTATGGCAAAGGCGAACAGATAGACCCAATAATAATCAAACCACTGAAGTGCATCGGCACCAATATCCCTCGCTCCTGCTATAAAAGCTGGATCAGTCAACTGTTGCGCCATTAATTTACCTAAGGGAAATAAGGCTCTTTCCAAACCGAGTAAAAATAGCGATAACCCGATCAGCACGTACAAGAAACCAAACAGCACCCTTTTCATATTGGGTATAGGCTTGCGAATCACAAGAAATTGAAAGCCAAACAATATAGCCGCGATAGGAATCACGTCTTTAATCGTGGCGAACGTAATGTCGATAATATCGTTGAGAAGTTCCATTAAGCGCCGAGCTCCCTATATGATCATGCCGTAAGCCATCACGAATATCATCGGAGATAGCGACGCAAATGCGATTAATCCAAAACCATCAATCATCGGATTTCGGCCCTTGATTGATGAAGCCAAACCTACGCCCAACGCAGTCACCAGAGGAACAGTAATCGTTGAGGTTGTCACACCGCCCGAGTCATATGCAATCCCGATAATTTCCTTTGGTGCGAAACTCGTCATAATCACAACTAGAATATAGCCGCCAATAATCATCCATTGGATCGACCAGCCTGCAATAATACGCACCACACCCAGAACGATCGCCAAGCCTACAGAAAAAGCCACCGTAAATCGTAAGCCACTGGCATAACTTGTTTTAGCGGCTTCAGTTGCTTCGATCATGCCGCCTTCTGCGGCGACCGTTGCGGCTTCTGCAGCGACTGCTATCAAGGCAGGTTCAGCTATTGTCGTACCAAAGCCCAATGCAAAAGCAAAAGCAATCAGCCAAGCGACACTACCCTTCTTTGCTAAGGCATGAGCCATTGACTCACCGATCGGAAATAAGCCCATTTCCAGACCGAAAATGAAAAACGTCAAGCCAAGCAATACAAATATGACACCAATAATCATATCGACCAGGTTAGGTATCGGCTGCTGAAGTACTGCAAATTGAAAAAATGCAATAACAATTATGATCGGCGCCAGGTCTCTGAGACTACCTAGCATTGAACGAAAAATAGCGAGTATGCCTTGCTGCAAACTAAGTTCCCTTAATCTATACAAAGTTAGAAGTTGATAGCCCAAACAAGGTTTAGGCCCTAGAAACAAAACTCTAGAAATGAGTATAGGCCAATACTCACAAAGTGAAATTGACCTAAGACAATTTGAAAGCGCTTAGAGACCTTTACTTGTAGGTTTTACAAGGCCCAAGAACTCACTTAATCAGCAGCGACAAGCGTCGAATTACTTAACACTTATGATGTGACTTGCATCACAAAAAGAACCAATCATTACGATAAGCTACTGAAAAACATCACCAGACCTGAATAAAGTATTGTTATTGCATCAAGACTCTAGATTCTTAATCGACGCTTATTTCGAGGTGTATAAGATGTCTATTGTCAAAAGTCTCTTCCTATTTTTAGTTCTAATATTATCATCCAATCAAGCACTTTCACTTTCATGCGGAAGCAGTCTCAGAACAGCCGATCTAAGTCCTGCAACGAACTGTATAACGGGCCTAGGAAACCCCAGCATTAGTGCTATTAACGCCTTGTTTGACACCCCCCCTAGCTGGCAAAGAGTTAGCTCAGTAGAAGACAATACCTCTGGTGGTAGCGATGGCTGGTTTGGGGTGTCACTGGATCCAAACTCTAACTGGGGACAGAGCAATGTTTCTGGTGAATGGAGCTTAGATTCTGCCTTCTGGGATGCTTACAATGAGGGTGTAATATCAATGCGCGTAGGGAATGGAGGCGGAGACCCCGACTTTTTTGCTTGGAAACTGTCCGATGGAGCATCGACAGGAAGTTTCAGCTACGAGCGTCTAGCCGGTGGTGGAGGTGGTTTATCAAACCTAAAACTATGGGGACGAGTTACCGAAGTTATTCGCATTGAAGAACCTGCAAATATCGCACTCTTTATCATTGGCTTATTTGGCTTATTTGCCTCCAGACGCTTTAGCCAAACACACCCTTAATGTACATATGCGCAAGTTCACATTCACACAATTAACTGTCAGATTAGTTTACCCCCCCCATAACAAAACCTTATTTTTTACACTTAAAAAGCATGATAATTAATTGTAGTTAAAGACAGAGGCAAATCATTGGTACAATTTATGCGTTAAAACCCTTATGTAAAATTATTAACAGGGAATATCATGAAAAATACTCTTAAAATAATATCAGGTATTGCGTTACTAAGCTTTGCCAGCCAATCTTTTGCAGCGATTTGTACTAGCGAAGGGCGAACTGCAGAGTTAACCATATCCACCGTCTGTGAATCTGGTAATGGAAACCCACACACTAACGATATCAACAATCTGTATGGTGACGCACCTAGCTGGGAAAAAGTATCTGACATCGCCGGGGCTGAAGGTACTGACCTAAGCTTAGCTGATGGCCCATTACGAATCGGTTTAAATACAGGTTCTCTTTGGGGAAGCACCGACGTTACCGGAATATGGGGCATTCACAGTTCATTTTGGAGTCAGTTTGATGAAGCAGTGATCTCAATGCATGTTGGCGGAAACCCTCAAGATAACACTTCTGACTTCTTCGCATGATCCATTGCAACAAGCTCAACAACTGGCACGTTTGATTACAATCAAAGCTACGGAAATGGTGGCGGCTTATCTAACTTTATGCTTTGGGGAAGAAACACGGGTAACACAGTTGAGACTCCCGAGCCAGGCAGCATAGCTTTACTTGCTCTAGGCTTACTAGGTTTAGGTTTCTCTAGAAAGCTCTCTCAGCAGTAATAGTAAAAAATACGTTTCTGGGTATTGATTACCCAGAAACACCTTACTTCTTACC
>NZ_LWGA01000676.1:0-11759 GCF_001635235.1 Oleiphilus sp. HI0117
CCAATAATACGATTAATCTTGTTGGCATAGTCTGGGTCGGTTGCATAGCCGGCATCTTGTAGCTCGTGTGCAAAGTCATACGGATCACCCGCTTTCTCGAGCGCTTGCTCATATCGGGCATTAGTACTCAAAAAACGCGCATAATCTGAAAAGCTTTCCTGGTAACCCGAATAAGACCTAAAGTCTGCGCGCTCCTTCACTGCGACACCATTTCGATATTCAGTCGTCGTTATATTTGTGCTGTCACCCGTCCATCCTGTTTGCGCCTTAATACCAAATAAATTATGGCTAGGACTACCATCAGAATTTAAGATCTCTCGTTTACCCCAACCAGTTTCCAGTGCTGACTGAGCCAACATTAGACGAGCATCAATACCTGTTTCTTGCTCTGCCTGTTTAGCATAGGGATAAAGAGAAGCGATAAATTGATCGGGAGAACTGAAGTCTAACTTACTTGATTCAGCAACTTTATCTGAGTCCAGGCTAGCAATCGTCTGATCAATTTGATTCATTGCCGTTTCAATCTTTGCAATTTTCTCTGCGCTAACAAATGGCTGGCGCGCATAGTCTTTCAGAGAAAAAGATTTGTCTTGAGAGGTTAATGGATAGGAACTTAAATCTGACTCTTCACCACCTACGCCTTTTGACATTTGTCGCTTGATCACTTCAGCCAGACCAATACCTTTACCAGTTGATAAGCTTACTGCCATCTGGCTATCAAACATCTGCTGATAAAAGTCTGATTGGTTGCTTTGCAATAGGTTTCCTTCAGAAAATACCTTATTAGCATCGCGCATACTTTTAATCATCATCGAGACGAATATCGATTCAAAGTGTTTGGCGGCAGCATCTAGGGCGCCGTCTCTATCTGTCTTGGATTGATGCTTAAGAGACTGCAGAGCATTGAGATTGTTATAGTCATTTAAGCCCTGGGTATGCTTATTAAAACGGGCAGCACTGTTCTGCAACTGATTCCCTATATTATCAGTCGCCATCATCATCGGATTATTTATCTGACTCATCAGTGCGCTATTCATCACTAACCTCTAAGGTTCCACATGGCTTTGCTTATATTTCTTTCTATATAACAATTAAATCTGCTTTTAAGGCACCAGCCTGCTTCAAGGCTTCGAGTACAGCCATGATATCTCCTGGCGCAGCACCAACTTGATTAACCGCTTGAACAATCTGGCTCAGCGTCGCTGCAGGGCCAAACTGAAACATTCGACTAGGTTCTTGTTCTGCATCAACATCGGAGCGTGGTACGACAACCGTCTGACCACCTCCAAGCGGATTTGGTTGACTGACTGCAGGGTCTTCAGTAATTGTTACCGAAAGACTTCCGTGGGTAACCGCAGCTGGAAGCACCTTAACGTTCTGACCGACAACGATGGTGCCGGTACGAGAGTTAATAATCACTCTCGCCGCTTCTTCCCCTGTTTCAACATTCATATTTTCGAGCATCGACAAAAAGCTAACTCGCTGAGATGCATCGCGAGGGGCTTTGACGGTAATCGAAGCTGCATCGCTGGCGTAAGCTGTATTAGGCCCTAGCAAGTCATTAATCTTCTTGGTTAAATTCATCGCCGTTGTGAAGTCCGGGCGATGTAAATCAAAGGTTAATGTGTCGCCACGATGAAAAGGAGATGCGATGGCTCGTTCAACCGTCGCGCCATTAGGAATCCGTCCCACACTCGGAACGTTAACCTGAATAGAGGAGCCATCGGCACCTTCAGCACCAAAACCACCGACGACAAGGCTGCCTTGAGCAAGCGCATAAACGCGCCCATCTGCGCCCTTTAACGGAGTCATCAATAAGCTACCACCTCTAAGGCTCTTGGAGTCTCCTAACGATGAGGCTGTGATATCAATCTTGTGCCCAGGTTTAGCGAAAGGCGGAAGCTCTGCATGAATTGAAACCGCTGCTACATTCTTTGACTTCGGATCCACACCTTCAGGAATGGTGATACCAAATTTATTCATCATGTTGCGGAAGGTCTGGCTAGTAAAAGGCGTGTTATCTCCTGTACCACTTAAACCGACAACCAAACCATAACCAACCAGCTGATTCGAACGAACCCCCTGTACATTGGCAATATCTTTTAAACGATCCGCGCTAACGTCAAAACTAACCAAAGCAAAACCCAGCAACAATAAACTGGAGCGGCAGAACGAGCTAACTAAAGAAGCGATACCCGCTGCAGTAGCTTTGTAAGAAGCCTTTACACTATAAGACATCACATGAACCACCATTCACTGTTGAAGAATCGGGACAACCAGCCTTGACGATTAACATCATCAAAATCTCCTGTTCCACCATAGGCAATACGAGCATCAGCAACCTTAGAAGACGGGATCGTATTATCTGTGCCAATATCTTGCGGCCTCACCAAACCGGTTAAACGAATATATTCATCTCCCTGGTTCAAGCGCAGCCACTTCTCTCCCTGAATTCGAAGAATGCCATTTGGCAAAACTTCTGAAACTGTGACTGAAATACTACCGCTCAAGCTATTGCTCTGATCACTAGATGCCTTACCATCAAACGCTCGCTCTAAGCTAGGATTAGTCAAAAGGCTCAAACCATGTTTTTGAATAACATTGCCTAGAATGGTTGCCTCATTAAAAGTCACTTCATCATCTTTGTCATAGCTGGTATCTGCTGACTTGGATGAACTGGTGTTTTCTTGCAAGGTAACCGTCAGAATATCACCAACGTTTAAGGCAACCTGATCACCATACATACTAAAGTTTCGGTTAACCTGATAGATCGACCCCGTCACCATTTCACCTGATTTCAGCGCACTCGAAGGTACAGGAGCGTAAGCCGGGTCATTGGGCAAAGGGTGCTCACGAGTCATGATGCTGCATGCACTAGTCAACACGACCAAGCTCAGGCCTAGCACTGCTTTGAATACTTGATTAATCTGCCTCATATAATCACCTTCCCCTCAAACAACTAAGCGCGTATTACAGGTTCTGCCCAATGTACTGGAGCATCTGGTCAGCCGTAGACACAACTTTTGAGTTCATTTCATAGGCGCGCTGGACAGTAATCATGCTGACCAGCTCTTGCACCGTATCTACGTTCGATTGCTCTAGCATGCCTTGCTTAACCTCACCAAAACCTGCCAAGCCCGGCGTGCCCCCTTGAGGGTTACCACTGGCTTCAGTTTCAGCAAACAGGTTATTCCCTAGCGCTTTCAAACCTTGGGGATTAATAAAGTCGACCGTATTAATCTGGCCAACTTGCTGTGCAGTGGTTTCACCAGAAATACTGACCGATACAATGCCATCTTCGCCGATCGTCACTGAAGAAGCATTCTGTGGAATAGTGATGGCGGGTTCTAATAGGTTGCCACCAGCAGTGACGACTTGGCCATCTGAGTTAACCTGGAACTGCCCATCTCGGGTATAACTGGTCGAGCCATCTGGCAATATAACTTGGAAAAAGCCTCTACCATTAACGGCTAAATCGAGAGCCTGGTCAGTCACTTCTAAGGAGCCTTGGGTAAATTGCTTAGTCGTCCCTTCGATCCTGACACCCGTACCGAGCTGGAGACCAGATGGTAATTGAGAGTTTTGTGAGTTCAAGCCACCTGGCTCTCTTTTCACCTGATACAACAGGTCCTGAAAAACCGCTTCATCACGCTTAAAGCCAACCGTACTAGCATTCGCCAAGTTGTTGGAAATCGTGGTCAAGGACATATCTTGTGCACTTAGACCGGTTTTACTGACATAAAGAGCTGGATGCATGATGCTTCTCCCAAATTGAAATTCTACTGCGAATCAATCAGACCTGAAGCGTTTAAGGGCTATCTGTGATACCCCTTATTTAAAGCTAGTAAGCAAATACCGCTAACGAAGCAGTCAAAAAATCAGCACTCTATAAATCTGCAACTACGTGCCGCTTTTATGACGTTTTTCAGGTCTTACTAGGAGAACTGCAACAAACGTGCCGTTTGTTGAGAAATTTGATCAGCCTGGCTCATTAATTTAACTTGAAGCTCATACTGTCGCGATAGAGATAGGATATCTGTTAAAGACGATACCGCATTTACATTAGAACCTTCCAGAAACCCCGTTTCCAGTTTGATGTTCGGGTCAGCAACTGCCGGTGGCTCATCACCCTTCATATGCAATAGACCATCTTCTTTCTTTTCGATCATATCAGGGTCGGGATTAACTAGCTTAATTCGATCAACCGCCGCTAAGCCAACAGCTCCACCACCCAAAGGAAGAACCGAAACCGTACCGTCAGCACCAATCTCAACAGTTGCCGAAGGCGGCAAAACAATTGGACCACCATTACCCAAAACAGGCAAACCAATGCCAGCCCTTAGCTGCCCATTGACATCTACCTGCAGGTCGCCTGCCCGGGTATAGGCTTCCGAACCATCTGCGGCCTGAACCGCAATCCATCCATCACCCTTTACCGCAACATCCAAAGGGTTGCCGGTTTGATTCAGGGGACCCGCCTCAAAATTTGTTCCCGGCCTTTCGGTCAAGGCATAGGCTCTCGATGGATGATGCTCGCCAAACACCGGCATAGCACGCGCCTGAGCGAAATCTTCTTTAAACGCCGTCGTATTAATATTTGCCAAATTATTGGCATGAGCGCGCTGCGCCAGCATATTCTGCTTGGCACCACTCATTGCAATATATAACGCTTTATCCATTTACTTCACCATTAGGATCAAACAATACGCAGCGTCAAAGAAACGGACACTGCAAACGCCTTAGCCTAAGCTCTGCAATTATCTAGCCAACCCAAACAAGGAAGGCTATGAGCGAAATTCAGTACTAGATATTCAAGATAGTTTGCTGGATTGTATCGGCCGTCTCAATGGTCTTGGAGTTGGCCTGATAGTTACGCTGCGCAACAATCAGATTTACCAGCTCAGCAGATAAATCAACATTCGATTGCTCAACTGCAGAGGCCGTTAATAGACCCAAAGACGCCGTACCAGGCGCCCCGACAATCGGGTCACCCGAAGCAAAAGTCTGCACCCAAACACTATCGCCATCAGGTGATAAGCCTTCTACGTCATTGAAGTTAGCCAAAGCTGCCTGCCCTAGAACCAAAGACTCACCGTTGGAGAAACGAGACAGAATGACACCCGACTCATCGACATCCAGACCGACTAATCGACCTGTGGTATAACCATTCTGACTTAAGTCATTTACAGCAAACGGGCTACCAAACTGAGTAAACGATGATACATCTACCTCAAAGTTTGAGCTAGTTGGCGGCTGAGGAATCGGCAAAACCCCGCCATCCACAACATTCAAAGGTCGTGCCGCCCCATTTTGATTGCCTTGACTATCTAAAGGGTCCCAATTAGAAATCAAAACATCATCTGACAATGTTTCATTTAAAGTACCGTCATCGCGGAATACCAAATTATAAGTCGCTCGCGATGCATCTGTTCCAATTAATGGATCTCCAACATCCTGGTTATCCACCTGCACATGCATTTGCCAGGTATTTTCTCCCGACAACGAAGACTGCTGCTTAACGAAATACATGGTCAAAACATGAGAGTTACCAAGACTGTCAAAAATAGTCGTTGACGTCGCGTGGTTATAGGTACCAGGATCCGTTGGTGAAAATTGGTTATTAACAAAAGGCGCACCGGTAAAGTTGGTAATGACGGGCGTTGTGGCACTTAAGTTGGTCGCAACGACCCCCTCGTCAAGTACAATGCTAACTCCACCACCTACAGTCGCATTCAAAACGGCAGGAACAGCATCAGGGTCAAGCACTACCGGCGTCGCCGCGGCATCACTCCCAAGAACCTCAAAACTATCGCCCGAGACACCCGCAAAACCGAATACCAAGTTAGCTCCTTGATCCTGAATAATCTGCAAATCACCAGTAGCACTATCTATGACGGCGGTAACCCCCACCAACGCAGACGAGTTAATACGAGTTCCCAAGTCGGCCAATTGCAATGCATCTGTTGCACCGGCTGGCTGGAAACTAATTCCGTTTAAGCTAATACTCATATTTCCTGAGGCATTATCATATCCAGCTAAGGTTATTGTAGAGCTGGTACTAGCAGTCGCATCCACACCTTCTAAAAGCGAAAACTGAGATGCAATTGCCCCGGCAGTTGATTCCGCAGTCGTTGTAATGGTCTGCGACGTGCCATCCGGAAAGGTCACTTCGATATCCTGACTCGCATAGCCATTCACAATTCCTGCTTGTGCTACACCAACATCCGTTGCACCGTTCGAGTTAATCGTTGTGCCACTCTGAGTCAAAGCTTCTTCTGAAGAATCCAGATTCAAAGCTGCTTCGACATTAGTTGATCTTGATGGAGGCAGATCATTCGCATCAACAACCAGATCACCCAGAACTCCCGATACCGTCCCACCTTCATCAGCCTGAAAGCCCTGGACACGCATACCCGTGTTATTGACCATGAAACCATCTTTATCCACACCTAGCTGACCAGCACGCGAATATTTGGCCTCACCCTGATCACTAAGCACGAAAAAGCCATTTCCGGTAATTGCTAAGTCCAGGTTATTGTCAGTAAAGCTTACGTTACCCTGACCAAACATCTGTCGAATATTTTGTACTGCGACACCGTCTCCCGTTGAGGTAGCCCCCCTGCCGAAAAAACTATTGGAATAAACATCACCAAACTCGGCACGCGAACGCTTAAAACCAACAGTACTCGCGTTCGCAATGTTATTACCCGTAACTTCCAAGTCCGTGGAGGATGCTCTCAACCCACCTAATGCAACGTTAAACGGCATACTACACCTCTCTTCTGATTCTTTTTGTCGTAATGATTACAATTATTTCGCACGCCAGACACATACTCATGCCTAGTTAATCTCTCTAACATCTTCTAAAGGAATAGCGCCCATACCGGCTAAGTTAAGCGAAATGGCACCACCAGTCCCGATCGATACGCTACTCACATTGGCGGAAAGCAAGGTCGTAATTTGACTTACATCTCCTCCTTGATTCGATTCAGCAGCGATCGTGTAATTGTCATAGGGCATCTGCTCCCCCTTGCTATTTGTTCCATCCCACGAGAATGGTACAGAACCGGCAAGTTGTTGCCCCATATCCACCTGATTAACCAACTCACCAGAACCGTTAAAGATACTTACCTTTAATGAACCTGTACTGGCTTCAAGATCAACCAATCCACTAATTGTTCCGTCTGCCGCCATGGGAGCTTCAGTACCTGGCACCAAAACCGTTCGCCCAACCATTGCAGAAGCCTGCAAAGCCTGACTAGACTGATACTGGGTTGCAAAACTTTCTACTTGCGAACTTAGTTTCTGCATTTCTTCAAGAGAGCTAAACTCTGCTAACTGAGAAATGAACTCACCATTATCTTGAGGGTCCAGCGGGCTTTGATTCTCCATCTGGGCAATCATCAACTCCATAAACTCATTCTGACCTAGATCAGACGAACCTTGTGTTTTGGTCGTCGGTTCATAGCGGTAGTCTGATAAAGCATCAGCAGAAGACACCGTTGTATTTATATCTGTCATAAGATTTAGCCCCTTACTGACCTAGCGTTAACAAACGCTGCATCATTGTTTTTGCCGCATCCATTACATCAATATTGGTTTGAAAGCTTCGAGAAGCAGAAAGCATGTCAGCCATCTCTTCAACGACATTTACATTCGGGTACATCACATATCCCTGCTCATCAGCCAACGGGTGGTCAGGCTGGTAACGCATATCCAAAGGTGCATCACTTTCAACAATCCCTTTTACTTCAACACCTACCGACTCAGGCGTCTGCTGTAAGAAATCCCCACCAACTGCCTGGCGCATGGCATCTTCTTGGACAGCCGAAAAGATGGGCTTTCGGGCGCGATATACTTCATCAATACTACTTGCCGCACTGTCTGCATTAGCAATATTACTAGCAGTGGTATTCAAGCGAATAGATTGAGCAGCCATGCCGGATCCGGCAATATCAAAAATCTGACTAAGAGACATATTTATTCACCCCGAATCGCATTGGTTAGTGACTTGAACTTGCCATTCAAAAACTGGAAGCTGGATTGGTATTGCAAGGTATTCTTCATAAACTCTGCCATTTCTTCTTGGGTATCAACGGTATTACCGTCAACAGATGGCTGGCTGGGCGTTCGATAAAGCAACTCATTGCTTCCGCTCGAGTTAGCATGAGGCAAGTGCTGTCCGTTCGTGGTCGCCATCTCGAGAGACTTTGCGCCTCCCTGGCTAGCCATTTCATTACCCAGGACCGCTTTGAAGTCTATATCTCTTGCCTTAAATCCGGGTGTATCTGCATTAGCCAAGTTATTAGCCAACACCTCAGCACGGTTAACACGTAACTCCAGCGCTTGTTCGTGAATTCCTAATGCATTGCTGAATGAAATCGACATCGATACTCCCACTTGCTTCATCATAAAGTTTCTACGATTAGATAAAGCAATTGCGATGCCAACCAATAAATATTTTTTTAATACTTAAAAATCAAATACTTATGGTTTTATGGAGTTTTTTAGATCGGCAATTCCTATCCTTTTAGATTTGCCGTTTTTTGAGGGAACAAGCGAAGATATCACCTGGGTTGACCCAATTTATAGTCAGAGGAAAATCGCCTAGCACTACCATGGGACAAAGTAATCCTTACTAGCAACAGGCGCTAACTTTTTGGCTTCGGCAAGCGGTGTACCAATATATAAGAAGCCCACGATAGACTCCTCGAGCGATAAACCCAGGCCTTGCTTCACGTCGCCATTCAATGCCATTTCTCCGGTACGCCAAATACCACCAAAGCCCTGCGCCTGAAGCGCTAACAACATATAACCCACCGCAACGCCGCAGGACACAACCTGCTCTTCGAAAGGTACTTTAGGGTGTTCGATGTTTTTGGACACAGCAACGATGATCTTGGGTGCCCGAAGCGGCATTGAGCGGTATTTATTTTCTTGCGCTTCACTAAGCTTTCCCTCATTCGCTTCAGCAGCCTGACAAAACAAATCACCCAGACGATGTAACGAGTCCCCTTCGATCACAAGAAATCGCCATGGCTTTAAGCATTTATGGTCAGGCGTCCTAAGCGCTGCTTGAAAAACAGTTTCCATTTGATCAGGGCTTGGGGCAGGAGCACTCAAGCGAGGATGAGAAACCCTGGACTTCAATATTTCCAACACCGCATGAGAGCCCGCCTCATCAATTGTTTTATGCTCATTCATACCCGCGTATCTCCTGCTTTAATATAAGCTACCTAACCTGCACTATTCTTTTCAGGTGAACATAATGATATAACCACATTTAGATCACGAAACCTTAGTGCAAGCGCTATTTCCCAAGAACGAAATTAAAACAGTGTAAGCAAAATTTGTCTATATATAAGGGAACTGATAACCTTTGCTGCTTATCAGAGATGTATGAAAAAATGATCCCATTGAAAATATCTAATAAAAAATCGTCAACACAGAATAAGGCGACACAACACTCCACCGACAAAATAGATACGCCACCGTCAGTCATGCCCGCATACAACGGCAGGGTTTTGGCTTATTTGACGTCTAGTATCACGATGGCGGTCGGTGTTCTTGAAGGACATTTCCACGACTACTTGATCTGGTTTATTCCTGCGGCCATGTTATGGCCACACCTTCTTTACTTTGTTATTAGACATTTAAAGCTAGAGCAAAGCGCTGCAGCACGTGAGAACACACTACTAATAGATGGCGCTTTGGTCGGTGTCATTATTGTACTAATTGACTTCAGCCCGACGGCAACCATATTCAATATTCTCATGGCGAGTTTTAGCTTCATCGTCGTTGGAGGTATGTCGACCTGGCTCAAAGGCAACCTAATCTTACTTACCTCCACCATTATTTCCTCCATGATATTCGGCCTTGACTTCGCGCCTCACGCACCAATGATTGTCGATCTAGTGGCCGGTATTAGCGCTACAGTCTATGTCTCGGTTACTGCTTACTATACCCACCAACAAGCCGAAGCCTTACATAAGGCCAAGCACCAGATTCAGACACAAAGAGAGCAGTCTATATCGCTTTCTCACAAGCTTGCTAAATACCTATCTCCACAAGTCTGGCAGTCAATTTTTACCGGCGAACGTGACGTGCGCCTGGAAACACAGCGCAAGCGTCTATCTATCTTCTTCTCTGACATCAAAGGTTTTACAGAGCTGTCGGAAGAAATGGAACCCGAAGGTTTGACCGAGCTGCTGAACAACTACTTCAACGAAATGTCGCAAATCGCCTTAAAATACGGCGGCACAATCGATAAGTTTATTGGCGACAGTATTATGATTTTCTTTGGTGACCCAACCAGTCGTGGCGCTAAAGAAGATACGATGGCTTGTGTTTCCATGGCAATTGAGATGCGTAAGCACATGAAGATACTGCGTCAAAAGTGGAAGAGCCAAGGAATCAAGACGCCACTGCAAATTCGGATTGGGATCAGTACGGGCTTCAGCACTGTAGGAAATTTTGGCGCTGAAAACCGCATGGACTACACCATTATCGGCAAGGAAGTTAACTTGGCTTCTCGCTTGGAAGCACTATCAGAGCCAGGCGAAATCCTGGTTTCTTACGAAACTTTCTCTCTGATAAAAGATAAGGTTATGTGTCGTGATAAGGGAGAGATTACCGTTAAAGGCTTCGCTAGACCCGTTCCGATTTATCAAATCGTTGACCTTAGACGCGATATCGGTGCCGGTCAGAGCTTCATAGAGCATGAAGCTGAAGGGTTTGCGATGTATCTGGATACCGGAAAAATAGACGACACTAATAAAGACGCTATCGTCCATGCCCTTGAAAAAGCAACTGAGAAACTAAAAGACAGCTAACACAATAACGCTCGTTACTGCCTTGGAGTTCTCAGGCTCTCCGTTCTCGCCTTAAGATCTGCTGTTGCGCGGTAGGGGTTGATATCCAAGCCACCTCGGCGAGTGTAGCGCGCATAAACACTTAAAGAATCACAATGGCAATATTGCAGTAAATCAATAAAGATTCGCTCGACACAATGCTCATGAAAGTCCTGACACTGCCTAAAAGATACAATATATTTTAGTAAGCTCTCGCGATCTATCTGCTGCCCCGCGTAATGAATAAATACAGTCCCCCAGTCTGGTTGCCCCGTCACAGGACAATTCGAGCGAAGCAAGTCAGAGTAGAGCGTCTCGTTCACCTCAACCCCACCTGGCACCGTTTTGAGTAGCTCAGGGTTCGGCTGATATTCAAAGTCTTCCGCATCTATTTCATCAATACACTCTGCGCTAGCATATAAAGACTCTTCTGCTGAACTTCCCTGGCATAAATTCTCTGCCACATGATGTCTTGTATCTTTTAATGCAAGAACCTCTACAGAAACGATTCCACCGGCCGCAGCACTTAAGTCTTTACTTAACAATCGCTCTACAGCCGAAGCATCTTTGAAAGAAAGGTGGTTGAAAGAGTTCAAATAAAGCTTAAAAGACTTCGATTCAATCATGTATGGCGAATCACATGGAATGCTAAAGTACGCGATCGCTGCCTGAGGCTTACCTTTTGAGTTAAGCCAGGACAGCTCGTAACAGGTCCAGCGGTCTTCACCATGAAAAGGAATATCAGCACTCAGGTTCAGACTTTCACGATTTTGTTTTCGGTCTAAGGGAAAAAGTATCTCGGGTGAATAGCTTTGATCGTATTCAGTCCCTTTACCTAATTGGCTTTGATGAGCATCCGTCACTTTTTACTCCTAAGTTCTGAAAGTGAAAAAACTACGCTATGTACTG
>NZ_LWGA01000677.1:0-6847 GCF_001635235.1 Oleiphilus sp. HI0117
ATGACCCTAGCTCCATTTTTGTCAGCCTTGTCATTTTCTTTATTACTAATTTTGTTTAAATCGGTTAAAAAGCTGAACTTAGGGATATTGAGAATAATAGGTATTAGATCTTATTCTATGTATATCATTCATTTTGTTTTTGCACAGCAAGGTGCGTCGATACTAAATAGATATATATTGAATCAGTGGTTTGAAAGCGAAGTGAGATTAATTATTAGTTTTCTTGTCGTGGTTGTTTTCTCTTATATGTTATCCGGAATATTGCATAGATATATTGAGAGTTATTTTATACAGTTCGGTCATCGTTTAATTAGTAAGTTTCAAAGTGCTTAAACGTAATAAGTAAGTGGATTGTTTTAGCTATATCGGATTATACTTCATCGAATATATTTTAGGTTTATATTCCCATGTCTTTGTCTAGTTCACAGCTACCTCCTGAAAAAAGTTTTGGTGTTTTATGGTGTGCTGTTTTTCTTTGTATTTGTGCTTATTTTTATCTGCAGGCTAACGTAACGCTCTCTGTATTGTTCTTATCGTTAGCATTGGTTTTCTTTGTTAGTGCTTTTGTTTTTCCTGCATTACTAAGGCCGTTCAATATTCTATGGTTTAAAATTGGTTTGTTATTAGGGAAGGTTGTTAGCCCAATTATTATTGGGGCTATTTTTTATGTTCTGATAACTCCAGTCGCTATTGGAATGCGAGTGTTTGGACGAGACGAACTTAGATTGAAGATGCAGAAGCGTAACTCGCATTGGAAAGATAGAACTGACGCGGAGCAAAACTCCACAGATTTCAAGAACCAATTCTAAGGAACTAACAAATGGATTTTCTTAAAGAGCTAATAGCTTTTCTGAGAGTACGAAAGAAGTTGTGGTTGATACCAATTATTGGCGTCATGGTGCTCTTTGGTGGACTATTGGTACTTGCAGAAGGATCAGTCGTCGCTCCATTTATCTATACGCTTTTTTAAGATTATTCGATGTATATTCTAGGAATTTCAGCTTATTACCACGATAGTGCAGCTTGTTTAATTAAGGGGGGGGAAATAGTAGCTGCAGTTCAAGAAGAGCGGTTTACTCGTGTAAAACATGACTCCTCTTTTCCAATTGAAGCGATTAAATATTGCCTACAGGTAGCGCAAATCAAGCCTGATCAAATTGAGTATGTTACTTTTTATGATAAGCCCTTTCTCAAATTTGAACGCTTGCTTGAGACTTACTTGGCATTCGCACCCAAAGGCTTGAGGAGTTTTGCTACATCGATGCCCTTATGGGTTAAAGATAAGTTATTTCAAAAATCTACAATATTAAAAGAACTGTCTCATGTTCTCGGTTGCGATACTGAGTGGCGTGACCGTTTACTGTTCTCAGAGCATCACCTTAGTCACGCAGCAAGTGCTTTTTATCCTTCCCCCTTTGATAACGCAGCAGTGCTTACTATGGATGGTGTAGGTGAGTGGACGACGACATCTCTAGCTATCGGGAAAGGAAATTCTTTAGAGGTTTTGAAAGAGATTCATTTTCCGCACTCTCTGGGGCTTTTATATTCTGCATTTACTTACTATACCGGCTTTAAGGTGAATGCTGGTGAGTATAAGGTGATGGGCTTAGCCCCGTATGGAAAACCGGTTTATGTTAATAAGATTAAAGAACACCTCATAGACATTAGGGACGATGGCTCTTTTCAGTTGAATATGGCGTATTTCGACTATTGTACTGGCTTAACAATGACGAATAAGCGCTTTCATAACTTGTTTGGTGGCCCTCCAAGACAACCGGAGTCAACTTTAACTCAGAAAGAAATGGATTTAGCTGCTTCCATTCAGAAAGTTATTGAAGATGTTGTGATAAAGATGGCTAGGAATATTGCCAGTGAGACCGGTCAGACGAACCTTTGCTTAGCGGGTGGTGTTGCGCTCAATTGTGTTGCCAACGGTGTGTTGATACGAGAAAATATTTTTGAAAATGTTTGGGTTCAGCCCGCGTCAGGTGATGCCGGTGGGTCTGTTGGAGCAGCTTTAGCGACATATTACTCAATGCTTGATCAACCAAGGTCGGTTGTACGGGGTAAGGATAGTATGCAAGGGACGTATTTAGGTCCCGAGTTTAGTTCGAATGATATAAGGTCTAAGCTGACTGACCTTGGAGCCAGTTTCACAGAGTTAAATGCTAACGAGATTATCGAAAAAACTGCCTCTGCGTTGGCAGATGGTCTGGCGATAGGTTGGATGTCTGGCCGGATGGAGTTTGGTCCGAGATCGCTTGGGGGGCGAAGTATTATTGCAGACCCTAGATCTACAACTATGCAGAAAAATTTGAACTTAAAAGTTAAATTCCGAGAGTCTTTCAGGCCATTTGCACCTAGCATCCTGCGAGAAGATCTTGAAAGTTGGTTTAATCTCGATTGCGATAGTCCTTATATGCTGCTAGTTGCTGATGTAGCCGAAACCAAAAAACTTTCTGTGAAGGACGAATCTGAGGGAATTGAAAAGTTAAAGATACCGAGGTCAATTATACCAGCGGTCACTCACGTTGACGGTAGTGCTAGAGTTCAAACAGTACATGAAGACACCAACCCTAAATATCATGCCTTAATTTCTCGCTTCAAAGAAATTACAGATTGCCCTGTCTTAGTGAATACTTCTTTTAATGTCCGTGGAGAGCCGGTTGTCTGTACACCAGAAGATGCGTTTCGATGTTTTATGGGAACCGACTTAGATATACTCGTCATAGATAATTTCTTCTTGGTTAAGAGCGAGCAGGACAAAAAGCTATCTAAGAGTTACAAGGATAAGTATGAACTCGATTAAAGGTAGAAAGCTTCGTTTATGGCTCAGTCTCTTTGTGATAATGGGCAGCTTCACATACTTATTGCTCATACTTGTAGATATCTCTTTTGCTAAATATCTTTCTAATTCAGCTTCTGGTTTATCTTCTGAATCCAAAAGCATTATTAATAAGCGTGTTCAGGAAGAGGACATTCCTCAAAAAAAAGTGACACTAGAAAATGGGTATCAGCCAATTCTTTATCCGTATTTTGTGGCAGCAGATCCTGACATCAAGACACTGGCAATGAAACATGGTGTTGCGCCTCTAGCACCTCAACCTGAGACTGATATTTATTTTTGTAATGAAGGGTATGGGTTAGTTAAATATAAAACGGATCGCTTTGGTTTTCGTAATCCCGATAGCGTTTGGGATCAGAAAGTGAAACTCACTTTGGTTGGTGACTCCTTTGTTCAAGGAGCTTGTGTGTCATATGACGACACATTACAGGGGCGGCTCAGAAAGAGTGGTATTGAGAGTATTAGCCTCGGGACTGGAGCAAACTCACCTTATCATTACTCAGCTTTGATCCAGAGCTTTCTACCTTGTATCTCTCCTCAGTTTTTAGGTATCGTTTTTTACTCAAATGACAATATTACTGAGGAGAATAGATTTCATTTTAATCACTATTTTAATGGTGATCAGGAAAATTCCTACTTGTCTAAAGATTGCTCCAAACTTAGTGATGGGTTAGTCAGTTTCTATAACGACGTCAGTGAAATCATGTTATCTAAAGCTGAATCTATTGATAACTTATCTCTTCCTGGAAAAACAAGTTTTCTTAAGAGCTTGGGCCGCTACTTTTCATTACCAACTATAAGAAAGTTGATAAGTAGAGTTAGTGATACAGAATTGCCACATAGCTCGAAGTATGCAATAGATAAAGCGGTGAGTATGTGTGAGATAAATGATTGTACTCCGTTTATTGTTTATATCCCAAATTCATCGTATTGGAACCCAGACTCTCGGGCGGTTGAGTATGTGGCAGCTCTAAAAAAATACTCAGGTTCAAAAGTCTCGTTTATTGATTTAACGGATGTGTTAAAGCCCTATGGTAACCAAGCATACGCACTCAAAGGTGGACATTTATCACCATTAGGGTATGAGCTGGCAGCAAAGGAAATTGAGAAAGTTCTACAGTAAACGATTATTGGATGCATCGTGCTAAATATCGTATTCAGTATAAACCTGAGTTTATACGTTAGGTAAGAAAATAAAAGTATTAGAGGCTTCAAAATTTAAAATGACAATAAATGAAAAGAAAACACTCCTAATAATCGGCGCAGGCGGTCATGGCCAAGCGGTAATGGATTTAGCTGAAATTACTGGTGAGTATAGTGATATCTTCTTCGCTGATGATAATGCGCCGACTAATGAACTCGTTATGGGCCGAGAGGTTGTCGCTAAGGTAGAGGATGTCTTTAAAGGTGATATTAAAGTCGATGATGTGTTTGTTGCCATTGGGAATAATGCTGTAAGAAAGCAGATTGTCCAGCGCTTAAAAGTTGAAGGTTTTAACTTAACGACGCTAATACACCCGAGAGCGACGGTAAGTAAGTATGCTCAAATAGAAGATGGCGTAGCCATTATGGCCGGCGCTTATGTCGGTACGAGTGCAGTGGTTAAAACGGGCGTAGTGATAAACGCAAATGCCACAGCAGATCATGACTGTATATTACATGAGTTTTCTCATCTCGGCGTAGGCGTTCAGCTTGCTGGAGGTGTTGAAGTAGGTGCAATGGCTTGGTTGCAAGCGGGAAGTTGCTGTGGATACTTTGTAAAAGCTGAAAAAGGAAAAACCTACCCGCCAGGTTCAGTGCTTGCTTCGTAATTTTGAAAGTGGTTTGAATACAATCTATGAATGATCAGCCAGTTTCTCGAGGCATACTAAACAAAAGGGGTCGGAGAAAAACAAAAGGGGTCGGTGACACATAATAATCATTCGTATTACTTGCCCTACACCTAATAGATCGTGTGTAGTTGCCTCCAACTTGTATGCAGCTGCTTTGACTTTCTGCTCTAGTTGGGCTGAATGAGTAATCAGCAGACGTATTGTGTTGGTGTTATTCCTTTGTTCCTTTGTTCCTGAAGTTTTTTAGCGCCTTCTATTAGCTCTCTTGTTTCTTTATGGGAGCGGTCACAAAACTGTTCAAAGTCAGTAAGCAGCTTAGTTTTCGGCCAAACACCGGAGTCAGGTGTCAGTTGTCCAACTTTCAGCTGGTAGTCTGCAAGTATTTTTATGTACTGCTGTCTTTCGTCCTGCGAAATAACGATGGGGGGAAGGCCTGACTTTAGCAGAGGAATGTTTGCAATTAATCGCGCAAGGCGTCCGTTTCCGTCCCAGAAGGGGTGGATATGTACAAAGCCCATGTGAATCTTCGCGTAGGCTTTGATTCCGTCCTTAAGGTTGAGAGTTTGCTTGCATAATGAGTTGAGCTCTTCGATAAAAAGAGCCATTAACTTTTCTGTATGTAAGGGGTGGGCATATTCGATAAATACTTGTTGGTTTTTCTTATTAACTGCATAGGTACCGTTCATTTCAACTTTCCAGGCTCCATTCGGTTTATAAATGTCGGTGACGCGGTCTGTTTGAATAGCTAAATGAAGTTGGAAGCAGCTTTCTGCTGTAAAGGCTTGGTTAAGGTTTTGGTAAATCAATTCGATAGCACTAGCGTGGCCATATATTTCCTGGTGCTCTTTGAGTGGTTTACCTGAAATGGTTAACCCCTCGTCCAATATAAACTTTGTATCACCTAAGCTTAAAGTATTGCCTTCTAGTGCCGTTGAGGTATGAGTCCAGAGGTTTCTAATCTGCTTGAGTGTAGATAGCTGAATATCTGTATCTAGTCCCTGCAAAAACTGCAGCATATTGGGCGTCGTTTGGTGTGCAGCAAGACTATATCGTGTACCTTTACGACTGCCAGTTTTAATAAGCAGGCCTTGCTCACTTAATTCATTAAGCCAACGGCGTATCGTTCGATCTGAAGGAGGGCTAAGCTTGAGTGTTGGTTCATTTATCAATTCAAGAATATCAGACAGCGCGAAAGATTCAGGGGCTTGCTTAAGCAGCTGGAGGAGCATTGACGGGTCTAGTTTCTCGGTCATAACTGAGCCTGTATTCTAATATATAGGACACAACTCTATTTAATATGTCCGATAAAGTAAAGCAAAAGAGAAAAGCAAAAGGGGTCGGTGACACATAATAATCATTCGCATTACTCAGCTTGAAAAGGTCTTAGCTTAGATCGATAATGACGTGTAACTATCAAGGAAGATAGAGGAAGCTGAAATGCCAAGGAAGCCAAGAATGTATATGGCCGGAGTGCCGTGCCATGTAATCCAACGGGGAAACAATCGGGAAGCGTGTTTCTTTTCAGATCAAGATAATCAGTTTTATCTGGAATGCTTGCAAGAAGCGTGTGAACGCTATGATGTAAGTTGTCATGCTTATGTCTTGATGACGAATCACACTCATCTTTTGTTGACACCTTCATGCACTGACGGTGTCTCTAAAGTGATGCAGTCACTTGGGCGGCGCTACGTGCAATACATCAATAAGACATATCGGCGATGCGGTACATTGTGGGAGAGTCGTCATAAAGCAAGCTTGATCGATGCTGAAGGGTATTTGCTCAAGTGTTATCGGTATATAGAGCTAAACCCGGTTATGGCTAATATGGTCGAGCATCCGGCTGATTACCGATGGTCTAGCTATCGGTGTAATGCATATGGTGAAAGAAGTCCGTTAATTAGTGCGCATGAGGTATATGCTCAATTGGCACATGATACGCAGAGCCGCCTTGTTCGCTATCGAGAATTGTTTAACGTTGCGTTGTCGAAGGGCGTCATACATGAGATTCGTACTTCAGCCAGTTTCTCGATGCCTTTGGGGGATGATCGTTTTAAAGCACAAATCGAAGAAAATCTTAAGAGATCAATTGGCTATTCAAAGATAGGGCGACCTCTCAAGTGCGAATGATTACTAATTGTCACCGACCCCTTTTATACCATAATACAAAGAT